>NZ_JACJSW010000067.1:0-8395 GCF_014698375.1 Microcystis flos-aquae FACHB-1344
ATTGACCGAGAAACGGCAATTTGGGCGAGATTTTATGACTCGGAAGGCAATTTAATCCCCTTGCCAGAAGAAGCAGCCCAGGAGCAAGCGGCCGCGGCACAGGAGCAAGCGGCTGCGGCCCAGGAGCAAGCGGCCGCGGCACAGGAGCAATTAAATGCTACTCAGCAAGCTCTGGAGGCGGAAAGACAGCGTTCTCAACAGCTGGCGGCTCGTTTGCGAGAAATGGGGATAGATTTATAGTGTCTCTTGCATAAGTCAGGAAATTTTCGGTAAATGTAGGGAAAAGGGGGTCATATTAAAGGGAAAATTATCCCTTTCCCCCTTGGCCGACTTCTGCAAGAAATTATGGTACATTTGTATGAGATGATCAGGGTGGGGAGATGGGGAAATGACCTGTTGACATCCTCGCCGCCCTAAAAGTGCGGCGATTCCTAAACCTCACGATTTAAGTTTCTGCTTCCACCACCGTCGCATACCACAGTTAAAAAACCATGTACTGTCTTACACAGAGTCCACAGACTTTCGCCCCATTTCAGAAGCCCGATTCCGTGTGTCCCACGGTACGTTGACCGCCTATAGCTTCTTGTACTTGTTGCGCGCGACTTTTTACCCGGCCAAGCTTTTCTGGTCGGAACCCCCTAAGCCGAGTTTTCAAGGTGCTGCGCCGTCCACTTGGTTTTCGAGACTGGCCTTTTAATTCTAACGTAAAGCCAACCTAGAACGGCGGGGTTTCAGACCCAAAATTTCCGATGAGGAGCTTTTTGCCTGACTGACGGACATATTTTCAACACAATAAGTGGTCGTGCCCAATTAATTTCCTAAACCTTGACGAGGAATTCTGTAAACTTCGATCAAAAGCCGCGTAAATTCTGTATTTTCTCTGGAAGTCTTAGATATAGCTTTTAAAATTGTGATCGTAGCGGTAGGCTAATTCAGATCAATTAAACTTCTTCCTCACTCCCGACTTTGTTAGTACCATGAAACCTAACTCTGGCCGTAAACGGTTATTATCCCTGATATCTGCCGTTTCTTGTAGTTCCCTCTTGATTTTATCCCCTCTAGCCCAGAGAGCGCAAGCAGACGATATTACGGATGCCTTAGAAGCGGTAATTGAATATACGGCTCAATTACACCAGATCAATTTCAAGTATTTGTTAAGCGATGGCCCGATAACCACTCCCTGCGGCGTAATTTCCCTAGCGGCTTTCTGCACTGTAGATAATACAGTCTATGTCAATCTCAAGCAAGTTACTGGTATTAGCGATAATCCTTTATTTCCCCTTTATGCCGTCGCTCACGAGGCCGCTCACGCTGTTCAGTGGAATCGGGGTATTGGTGGCATCGATGAAGGTGGGATGAGCATCGGCATTGAATTACAGGCCGATTGTCTAGCGGGAGATACCCTTTCTTGGTTATTTACCGAAGCTAGAGGTTTATCCAAACAGGATTATATAATAGCGGGAAAACTTCTAGCGGAAGCCGCTTCGGAAGTGGGCGATTTTGAAGCTCCTAATCGCTCCCACGGGACACCGCAACAGCGAGGTGATTCGGTCTTGCAAGGATTCTACGGGGAAAATCATGAAGCTTGTATGCGTTAACTAACACTCAAGGCTATATTTCCCCTAGAATGCCTAAAAAAGCCTAAAAAACTACTGTAACCCTAACCAAGATAACAGACCTTGGCCAGTTAGATACTCGATCAACAGGGTGATCACAAAACCAATCATAGCAGCCCTACCGTTGAGGCGCTCGGCATAGTCATTAAAGCCAAATTTGGGATCTTCTAATTTGGGGGTTTGAGTCGGTTGTGGTTCAGTCATAATCTTTACAGGCTGTTTACATTTCTTTACTATTCTAGCGGAGTTAGAACTTAGGTTGTAACTAATTTCTAACTCCTCCCTATTTGCCCTAATCTCGACCGTTAAGGGCGATTAAAAGGCGCAGAATAAAGATAAATAGGTTGATATAGGTCAAATACATCGATAAAGCAGCGCTGAGATACTGCTCATCTCTGTAGGTACGGGGCAAGATGTAAAAGTCCACCACTGCCGAGCCGGCAAACAAGAAAACCCCGATGCCAGAAATGGCGATTTCTAACCAGGTGGGAGTAGCACCACCAAAGATAGAGAAAATTAGCTGACCAATGAGAACAATAAAGAGAGCGAGAATACCGATGCTAACGGTTTGAGTCAGGGCTAAACCATCTTTTTCCGACAGATTCGAGCCGATATTCCGTCCCAACACAAAAGCAATGCCGCAACCGAGGGCAGCAATTGCTACTCCTCGCAAACCGACACCGGAAGTACCTAAGGCCACATAGACGATTCCACTGAGAGTATAGCCAGAAAGAAGACTATAGAGAGTCAGCAGGGGCAGAGCAGTGCCTGTATTGCCTCTTTCGGCAGTATTACGGGCGACAAAAAATAAAATAATCTCGGCAACCAGGGCGACAAAGAAAGTCGGGAAGAAAATCTGGGGATAGGATTGGATCACACCTAAACCGCCATAGGTTCCCACCGCAGTCAAAATTAGACCGCCACCGAGATAGGGCAGGGCCTTGGGGATAACATTAGGGCCGATAAGAGCTTGGCTTTTAGCCTCGCGTAAAGCTTGACGAAAGTTACTGGTATTACTCATGGTTACTAGGATTCGAGATACTTGTCTCAATCAATCTTGTTAAACAGAAACTATTCTTGATTAGTTCGTCAAGAATGCCGAATCGCAGGGAAGAAAAAAAAGTAATTTTTCCCCCAGCATCGATTCCCTCTTGATTGTAACGAAAAGACTAGGGATCTAGCTAGAAGCCACAGTTTTCTCCCCTCTTGACCTTTTAAGTTACCGTAAACAGAAGCCCGATTCAAGGCGATAATGTCCCGTAAACTGAATATTTCCTGTTTTTACTAACTACAATCTTCAGAGTATCCCCTGACCTAAAGCCAAACCTGTCACCAACATTCCTAAGACTAGAAAAGGCTGGGCGCTGGCTTGATATTTGACATCATTTTTGAGCGGATCCCGCAGAAAATACATATCTTGGAAAGTGATCTGAGGGATAATTAATAACAGTAAAATAGCGGCATAAAGATTCTGATGAATACTAATCAGATAACCCGCAATTCCTGCTTGAAAAACATCGATCATAATCACGCAAATCCAAGCCGAGGTAGTAATTCCAAACATAACTGGCAAGGATTTTAAGCCTAATTTTTCGTCACCTTCCACACTTTTAAAGTCGTTAACTACAGCAATGCCTAACCCCGCTAGACTATAGATGAGGGTTAAGATCATAATTGTCCAATTTAACTGACCAAAAAGGGCGTGACCAGCCCACCAAGGTAATGCTATATAACTAGCACCGAGGGCATAATTTCCCAGCCAACCATTTTGTTTTAATTTTAAAGGTGGCGCTGAATAAATATAGGCGATAAAAGAACCAAATAGGGTTAAACAGAGCATGATCGGGAAATCATGACCGGCCCAGCGATCGAGAAGATAAGCTATTCCTAACCCACCCGCTAATAAAACCAAAATCTGGCCGACTACTTGCGGAATAGAAATTGCCCCCGAAGGAATCGGGCGATAGGGTTCATTAATTGCATCGATTTCTCGATCGTAAAAATCATTTAAAGTTTGGGTATAACCAGTCATCAATGGACCGGAAAGTAACATACAGGTGGCCGCTTTTAAGACATCTTCTAAAGACCAAGTATAATTCCCCGATGAAGCAGCCCCACAGACAACCCCCCAAATTAGGGGAATCCAAGTGATCGGCTTCATCAATTGTAAGCGGATTTTCCAGAGGGAGGTTTCTGCCGATGAGGCCCCTTTCATGCCCAATAACTGGCGAGTTTTTGCGCCTCGATTATCCTTGTTTTCTATCTCGGTGTTCGACATAATCCCTTAAAAAGAAATAATTAAGTAACCGTCTTGGAATTTTGCCCCTTTTACCGCTCGTCCGGTTAGAGGCGGTGGTACATCAATATTACGCCGTTGCTCCCCCGCTTCGATGGTTAATTCTGGACCCGATTGCGTCAGTTTTACCTGTTTTTTCTCGAATCCGGGTAAATAAACCTTGACCTGACCGACTGCCGTATCGATTATTAACGGTTTGGGCGGCTGCACCGTGAGAAAATTGGGTAACTCGGCGATTAACTCCTGCCAATCTTCTCCTTGACGGTCCGGTAAAATCGCCGCCGGCAGCGGGGCAAAATCCTCCGTGGCACTCTGACAGCGATTAAAAATCACTCCCCCCACATTTAAACCGATTTGCTGCGCCCCACCCCAAAGATATTTGGCATCTGCGATCGCAAGTGGATCATCATTGGTGACTAGATAGGCTAAAACTCGCCGAGGATCGGCTAAAGCCGAGCGCCCCTCGTCTAAAATGTTATTATCGGCCTTCTTCCCCAAACCATCGGGATTAAAGGAGAAATTCAGCACGGCAGCGGCGATCGGTTGGAAAAAGGGAGAAAGGGTGCGACCAATCTCGGAATCACTGAAAACCTGCCGAAAACGCCGTAAATACCAGCCACCTACCTCTGGAATACCCAACATTCTCAGGCTGTTGATATCTCCGCTGCCGTCGTAGATGATGACATCGTAATTTCCGCTTTTATCCTGTTCCCGCAGGAAATTTAAAGCTAGAGCTTGATCCATTCCGGGTAAAATGCCCAACTCTTGACCATAAACATTTTTCAAGGTGGGAGAACGCAAATACTGCTTTTCCAGTTCCTTGACTTCTTCCCAACTTTTTTCTAGTAACTGTGTACTACTAAGCTGCACAACCGAGAGATTGGGGGCAATTTCCGTAATGGAGGAGCTAGGGGAGGCCTTGAGGAGTAATCCCCAAGCAGGACCGGAATCTTGACCGATCAAGAGAACTTTTGACCCCAGACCAGCCATTTTTCTTGCCGAAGCGATCGCTATCGTACTGCGACCGCTGCCCCCCTTGCCCAAAAAGGTCAAAATTAAGGACATAGTTAATTCCTAAGCGTTATATTTAGATGAGTTTGAGTTCATCCTCAAAAAACCAAGTAGCGGTCTTATCATCGAACTGGACAACAGCACCAACACCGCTGCCATCGGTCATCTTAAAATTTTTGATGACACCCACTTTACCCAATTTACCCGCTACATCCGAGTTAACGCGGTCTCTTAAGCGACAGACCTTGACTTTTTGCCCGATTTCCATTACTTCCACAGTTTTAATAAGACGATAATTCAATAAACCAATCCTAAGTTTAATATAAATTCGTG
Source organism: Microcystis flos-aquae FACHB-1344 (assembly GCF_014698375.1). Lineage (NCBI taxonomy): Bacteria > Bacillati > Cyanobacteriota > Cyanophyceae > Chroococcales > Microcystaceae > Microcystis > Microcystis flos-aquae. The sequence continues at coordinate 5,257 of NZ_JACJSW010000067.1, forward strand.
TCAGATAAACCCCCCAATGCTCTTCAGTTATCGGTCTTTCTCAGATCATCTGCACTTAGCGATCATATATACTAAGCAATCGGCCAAAATCAACCTCCTGGTTAGGATGGGCAAGAGGCAATAGGCAATAGGCAAGAGGCAAGAGGTAGTTAGATATGTGTAATTAATTGTGTCTAGCTACTCAAAAAAAAGGGTTTTATTTGGTTTCTGGGGCAGGATTTTGGAGATTTTCTATTTGTTCTCTTTGCTTGCGTTTAAACTCCTCGGCCGCTTCGTTGATATTATTGAGGGTGTCTTCCTGAAATTCCGCTCCGTCCCGGCTACGACGAAAATTACTATTATGAATCAAGTCTAAAGGATTAAAACCACCGAGATCATCCCTGCCATCGGAACTACGTTCATTTTTTTGATAATCTGGCTGACTGGGGTTCAAGCTTTGAGCTAACACTTGCGGACTAAAATCAGCCCCGACCAATAAAATAGTAGCTAGGAATAAAGACGATTTGATCAACATTTTTTGAGTATTCATAATCTAACTAACTCCTCAGAAAATTAAGTGGGTAGGTGTTAAAAGTTGTCAGGCACCCCCCTTATCAAGGGGGGACTAAGGGGGGATCGGCACCCCCCTTATCAAGGGGGGCAGGGGCAATCAGAGGCAAAATCTATCTTCAATTTAATTATAACTACTTACTTGTCTAGTTTTTGGTGGTGAGAAAGTTGCAGGCTTTTCAGTGAAAGTAAACTGATAACTGATAACTGATAACTGATAACTGATTTAAGCAAAACGACGACGAAGTAAGGGCTGAATTGCCAAAAGGATTAGCAGATCGAAAGCTAAGAGCAGGCCTAAAACTGTCAAGAAATTGAGGTCAAGCCAAGGGGTTTGTAAGACTATGCTATCAAAAGACCAGTGCTGATTGAAATAAATATAACGGATCGGTTCGATCGCATAGGTAAGAGGGTTGAGACTAGCGATTACTTGTAACCAATCTGCCATAAAGTTTAAGGGAGCGAGGGCGGTACTGGCAAATAAAAGCGGTAAGTTGGTGACGAAAATGACGGCGATTAATTCGATATGTCCGGGGAGAGCAAAGGTTAAACTGAGACTTAAGGCGGTCATACCCAAAACTATTAGGAAAACAATCAAAGCGATCGCACCTAATCCAGCTAAACTGGGCAATCCTGCCCCTAAAAAGGCACTAGCGGCCACGATCGAGGCGGTTTGGATGAAACTGAGGGCGATAATATAGATGGTAGAAGCGGCCACGATCGAGTAACGAGTGGTTAAAGGTGCTACCAACAGACGGTTAAGAAAGCCAAATTCTCGATCGAACATTACCGGTAAACCAGCATTTAAGGCCCCAGAAAAAGCGGTAAAGACAATCACCCCGGGGGCGAGAAATTTAGCATAACTGAGATCGTCGCCGAATAGACCCTGGGGAGCCTTATAAAACAATGCCCCAAATAAAATCAGCCACATAAAGGGCTGAATTACCCCCGCGATTAGGGTTGAAGGACGACGTTGTAATTGGATGAACAGACGTTTAGTCATGGCCAGAGTTTCTTGCAGAAATTCCCCTAGCACATTTCCCCCATCGTCCACCGTTGCTGCTCTAGTGGGATTGGGGGCTAAACTAGCTTTTAAGGAAGAAGGTGTGATGGTTTGGCTCATCGGAAATTTTGGGTCTGAAACCCCGTCGTTCTACGACGGCTTTACTGTTAAATATTAGCACATTTACGAAATATATGCTAAAATGTGAGGTATGGAAAAAGCCTATTCGTTTCGATTTTACCCCACACCCGAACAAGAGTCGCTATTGCGGCGCACTTTGGGCTGTGTAAGATTAGTTTACAATAAAGCTCTCCATCTCAGAACACAAGCTTGGTATGAAAGACAAGAAAGAGTAGGATATGTTCAAACTTCTTCAATGCTAACCGAGTGGAAAAAGCAAGAAGAATTAAACTTTCTCAATGAAGTTAGCTGTGTACCTTTACAACAAGGGTTAAGACATTTACAAACAGCTTTCACTAACTTCTTTGCTGGTCGTACTAAGTATCCTAACTTTAAGAAAAAACATCAGGGAGGAAGTGCCGAATTTACCAAATCTGCTTTTAAATTTAAAGACAGACAAATCTATTTAGCTAAATGCACAGAACCTTTACCTATTCGATGGTCAAGACACATCCCAGAAAGCTGTGAACCAAGCACAGTAACAGTCAGATTACATCCTTCAGGACGTTGGCATATCTCAATAAGATTTGATGACCCAACGATTAAGCCTCTACCAGTAACAGATAAAGCCATCGGAATTGACTTAGGAATTAGTAGCCTCGTGATTACCAGCGATGGCGATAAAGTGTCTAATCCCAAGCATTTTAAAAAGCATTATCGGAGACTGCGAAAGGCCCAAAAAAGCCTTTCTAGAAAACAGAAAGGGTCAAAAAATCGGGAAAAAGCAAGAATCAAAGTAGCAAGGATTCACGCTCAAATCACCGATAGTAGAAAAGACCATTTACATAAGCTAACCACTCAATTAGTTCGTGAAAACCAAACGATTGTGGTTGAGAATTTAGCCGTCAAGAATATGGTCAAAAACCCGAAATTATCTCAGGCAATATCTGACGTTAGTTGGGGAGAAATTACCCGACAATTAGCCTATAAATGCCGTTGGTATGGAAGAAATTACATCGAAATAGATAGATGGTTTCCTAGCTCTAAAAGGTGTAGTAATTGCGGGTATATTGCTGAGAAAATGCCGTTAAATATTCGAGAGTGGGATTGTCCAGACTGTGGGACACACCATGACCGAGATATTAACGCTAGTAAAAATATTTTGGCCGCAGGGCTTGCGGTGTCAGTCTGTAGAGCGACCATAAGACCAGAACAGAGTAAATCTGTTAAGGCAGGTGCGAAAAATCCTTCGGGAAAGAAGCAGAAACCTAAATCGTGAGGTTTGGGAATCACCGTCCGTTTACGGCGGTGAGGATGTCAATTACCATTAACCCTTTTCTTTTCATGAAAATAACTGGACTTCCCCCATACAGAAATACTAAAAAATTAACAAAACCCTTACTGCAGGTCGCTTCTCAGAAAAAATTGAAAAGACGCTACTGGGTACATTTTCCCTTTGAAAATGGC
>NZ_JACJSW010000068.1:0-13735 GCF_014698375.1 Microcystis flos-aquae FACHB-1344
TCGCACGGGCAAATACTGTCGGGCGGACAGAAATTCAAGCCCTCGGACAGACTACCCACTGTCTATTAGGTGAAAGCTTAGTAGATAAGGTAACTGGATGAACAGGGAATCCCGAAGCGCTTGAGTGCGATGGGAGCGTCAATTTAGGTATCCCGTCGAGTATTTTCGCTAGACTGGAAAATAATGCACCTCGGCTAGACAAAATCCTATGGTAAAGCTGCTCGAAAATCCTCTCCGAGTGGGATTGCGACAAGAAAGAACCCCAGAACCCCTAATTTTAGTCATTTTTGGGGCATCGGGAGACTTAACCCAAAGAAAACTGGTTCCTGCCCTCTATCAACTGAAACGGGAAAGACGACTGCCGGCCGAATTAACCATCGTCGGTACAGCGCGCCGAGAGTGGAGTCATGATTATTTTCGCCAACAGATGCGCCAAGGCATCGAAGAATTTTCCGACGGGATTGGTAGTGAGGAATATTGGCAAGACTTCGCCCAAGGGTTGTACTATTTCCCCGGCAACATGGACGATCCGGAAAGTTACGCCAAAATGAAAGTTTTTCTGGAAGAATTAGACGGAATCCGGGGAACCCGTGGCAATCGAGTCTTTTATCTAGCGGTTTCTCCTAATTTCTTCCCCCCCGGTCTTAAAAACCTTGGCGCGGCTGGAATGCTGAAAGACCCAATTAAACACCGGTTAGTGATCGAAAAACCCTTTGGCAAAGACCTCAGTTCTGCCCAAGTTCTCAATCGAGTCGTACAAGAGGTTTGTCAGGAGAACCAAGTTTATCGCATTGACCACTATTTAGGCAAGGAAACCGTCCAAAACTTATTGGTGTTCCGATTTGCTAACGCTATCTTTGAACCCCTCTGGAATCGTCAATTTATCGATCACGTCCAGATTACCGTGGCCGAAACCGTGGGAGTGGAGGAGCGGGCCGGATATTACGAAAAATCGGGAGCTTTGCGCGATATGGTGCAAAATCACCTGATGCAGTTATTCTGCTTGACGGCCATGGAAGCGCCCAACGCTATTAACGCTGATAGTGTCCGCGGCGAAAAAGTCAAAGTCCTGCAAGCGACTCACCTGGCCGATATTAATAACCTGGAAAAATCCGCCATCCGCGGCCAGTATAAAGCCGGTTGGATGAAAGGAAAACCCATTCCGGGCTATCGGGAAGAACCGGGGGTTAATCCGGAATCGACCACTCCCACCTATGTGGCCATGAAATTAATCGTAGATAACTGGCGTTGGCAGGGTGTCCCCTTCTATCTGCGTACCGGTAAACGTCTGCCGAAAAAAGTTTCCGAGATTGCCATCCAATTCCGCAATGTGCCGTTATTAATCTTCCAATCGGCAGCCCAACAAACTAATGCAAATGTACTGAGTCTGCGAATTCAGCCTAACGAAGGTATTGCCCTGCGTTTTGAGGCAAAAATGCCGGGGTCGGAATTACGCACGCGCACGGTAGAAATGGACTTTAGTTATGGTTCCTCCTTCGGTGTTGCCAGCGCTGATGCCTATAATCGGCTACTTTTAGACGCTATGCTAGGAGATCAAACCCTATTTACCCGTTCTGACGAGGTAGAAGAAGCATGGCGCATCGTTACTCCCGCTCTCGCCGCTTGGGACGCTCCCGCCGATCCCGCCTCCGTACCCCAATACGAAGCGGGTACCTGGGAACCCACAGAAGCGGAATTTCTCCTTAACCGCGATGGCCGTCGTTGGCGAAGACTCTAAAACAGTGAACAGTGACCAGTAATCAGTGAGCAGTAAACTAAAAACTCACATCTGATAACTGGTAACTCACCTCTGATAACTGGTAACTGAATCACTGATAACTGATAAGTGGGTGGGTGAAATTAAATATAAGATGAACGTAGGTTGGGTTGAAGCATGAAACCCAACGCCCGCATGGGTTACGCTACCGCTAACCCATCCTACAAATAATTGTGCCTCCCTACTTAACTGGTAACTGATAACTGATAACTGATAACTGATAACTGACATGACCACCCAAAGCCCCCCCATTGTCTCCCTGCAAGCACCGAAAGATGTTTCCATCGATGTGATCGAGCAGGAACTGCGCGATATCTGGCAATCCTATAATGATAATCAGGATGGTATGGCCGCCACCCGGGCCACCACCTTTAGCTTTATTGTCTATGAACCCGATGCGGTACAGGAATTGTTAACCCTTCTCGGCTATTACACCGGCCCGATTGATGGTATTGCCGGTCCCAGGACTCACGCCGCGATCAAAGTCGCCCAGAAAGACCTAGAACTAGAAGTAACCGGGCTTTCTAGCGATGAATTTGTCGCTCGGTTAAGGGCGGCCTGGGAAGCGGAAAAAAACGCCGAGGACGGGGCTAATCATCGTCAATACGCCGCCGATTTGGATGCGATTGGGGTGGCAGATGCGATCGCTGCTTCCAATCCCTGTCGCATTATTACCCTCTGTCCCACCGCCGAGGCCGATGAAGGGGTAAAAGCCTCTGTTTCTGCCTATTGTCCCGTTAACAAACGTAGTCAGAACACTTTAGTTTGCTGTGAATACGTTACTTTAAGCGGTACAGCGGAAGCTTTGGAACGAATTGGCGGCATTATTTCCGAGTTAACTATTCCCAGTTTGCCCAAATTTCTCTGGTGGAAAGCCAGTCCCGATGGCGAATATGGACTATTTAAACGTCTGGCCAGTCAATGTGATACGATTATCGTCGATTCCAGCACTTTTCGGGAACCGGAAACGGAACTGCTGCAAGTGGGGGATTTATTAGCAACAGATGTACCATTAGCTGACCTGAACTGGAGTCGTCTCGCTCCTTGGCAAGAACTAACCGCCGAGGCTTTTGATCCGCCAGAGCGCCGGGATGCTATTCTGGAAGTCGATCGCATCACTATTGATTACGAAAAGGGCAATCCTTGCCAAGCTTTTATGTTCCTCGGTTGGATGGCCAGCCGGTTACAATGGCGACCGGTGGGATATAGTCACCGGTCGGGAGATTACGCTATTCATCGGATTAGCTTCCTCGGTCAAGACCAGCGTTTAATTGAGGCGGAATTAGCCGGTATTCCCGTGGCCGATTGGGGTGAGATACAAGGAGATCTGATTAGTATTAAACTCAGTTCTACTAATCTTCAGGCCGATTGTTGTACGGTAATTTGTTCGGGAACTACCGGCTGTATGCGGATGGAAGCTTCGGGAGGGGCCCAATCTTGCCGCATTGAACAAGTGTCCCATCTGGAAGACCAAAAAACAGAAACTCTTCTAGGTAAACAGTTACAGCGTTGGGGCCAAGATGTGCTTTATCAAGAAAGCATGAAAGTCACCGGCGCTATCCTCAAATTATCCCAACCGGATTGACAAATTAGCAACAATAATCCCACCCACTTTGGAGAGACCTTGTTAACAAGGTCTCTCGATATTTATACGGCAGTCAGCACCTGATTAAAACCGATAATTTTAGCTTTTCGGAAAACAGGTTATCATAAAAACAGAGCTTTGCTTTCAAGGGGGCAATATGGTCGCAACCACTGAGAAACGCTACACAGTCGCAGAATACTTTCAACTAGAGGAAACTGCCACCGACAGACACGAGTATCGAGATGGAGAAATTATTATTATGACTGGGGGAACTCCTAACCATAATCGCATTGCGGGAAATTTTTATAGAAGATTTCCCTTAACTATCCAGAATCAAGCCTATGATATATTTATCACCGATCTACGCTTGGCAATACCCGCCTATAATGTGTACACCTATCCAGATCTTATGATCGTTAAGGGAGAACCAATTCTTGAAAGAGGACGCACCGATACGATTACCAATCCACAGGTGATTATCGAGGTTTTATCAAAATCTACTCAAGACTATAATCGGGGTGATAAGTTTAAATTTTATCGCTCTCTTGATAGTTTTGAAGAATATATTTTAATCGATCAATATGGTTATTATATAGAACAATTTCATAAAAGAGGCGATCATTGGGCATTCCGGGATTATCACGATCAAGAAGCGATTTTAACTTTGTTTTCTCTAGATTTTCAAATATCCCTGACAGATTTATATCAGCGGGTGGATTTTACCGCAATTGAAGTATCCTAATGACTCAACTATTTTTGCCGCAAAAGTATTTGTATGATTAACTCCCAATCCAACTTTAAAAACCCACTCCCTAATTCATAAAAAAAGGTGGGGCAACACCCACCTTGTTTAAACCTTAGATATTAGCGATAATTAGGCTTCATCGAGGGCGGCAATACCGGGTAAAACTTTACCTTCGAGTAATTCCAAACTAGCGCCACCACCAGTGGAAATATGGCTCATTTTTTCCGCCACTCCCACTTTTTCCACCGCCGCTACCGAGTCACCACCACCGATAATAGTAGTTGTACCCGTAGCGGTTAAATCGGCTAAAGTGTGAGCGATCGCATCTGTACCCGCCGCAAATTTATCGAACTCGAACACCCCCATCGGGCCATTCCAGAGGACAGATTTACAGTTAGATAAAGCTTCTTGGAAAACTTTAACTGATTCAGGTCCAATATCCAATCCCATCCAACCATCGGGAATATTTTCGACCTTGACGATTTGGGACTCGGCATCTTTATCGAATTTATCCGCTAACACCACATCGGTAGGAAGGAGGAATTCCACCCCTTTTTCTTTAGCTTTCGCTTCCAGGGATTTAGCTAATTCCAGTTTGTCTTCTTCCACCAAAGACTTACCAACACTTAAACCGCGGGCCTTGTAGAAAGTAAAGATCATACCGCCACCGATGAGCAGTTTATCGCACTTTTCTAATAGAGTTTCGATCACGCCAATTTTACTAGAAACCTTAGAACCGCCGATAATCGCCGCTAGGGGACGTTGGGGAGTTTCAATAGCTGCTTGTAGGTAGTTTAATTCTTTTTCAATCAAATAACCCGCCACCGAGGGGCTGAGATAGTGGGTAACGCCTTCCGTGGAAGCGTGGGCGCGGTGGGCGGTACCAAAAGCATCATTAACGTATAAATCGGCATTAGCAGCTAATTTTTTGGCAAAATCGGGATCATTTGCCTCCTCTTCACCGTGGAAACGCAGATTTTCTAAAAGGGCCACTTGACCGTTAGACATTTGACTAATCGCTGCCGTCACTCCCTCACCAATACAATCGGGACACATGACTACTTCTTGACCCAGTAATTCTGAGAGACGTTTAGCCACAGGAGTCAGACGCAAATTTTCTTTAACTTGACCGTCGGGACGACCCATATGGCTGCATAAAATAACCTTAGCCCCTTTTTTGATTAAATCCTCAATGGTTGGTAGTGCCGCCCGAATGCGGGTATCATCGCTGATTGCCCCGGTGGCTTTGTCCATGGGAACGTTAAAATCGACCCGGACTAAGACCCGTTTGCCCGCTAAATCAGCCTCTGTTAAATTCGCTACTGTTTTTTTTGGCACAGCCCATAACCTCCTAGATTGCTTACCGTACAATAAAGATTAAATCAGGGTATCGCTACTTGCGGCAATTACTTTGACAAAGATTATTTCAGATTTGGGGATCAGTGTTGCAGTTCCAAGACCGATTTGCCCAGAAAAATTTGATTGGAGAGACTTGCTAATTATGTTTGAGACGATTTTATTTCCCATCGACCACAGCCGCGAAAGTCGTGACGCGACCAGTAGTGTAATCGAATTGGTCAAAATCTTTGACAGTCGTTTGGTGCTGTTGTCGGTGGTGGAAACGACACCCGCCGGAGAAATTGCCCCCGACGATAAGATGAGTTCGATCGAAGCGGTGGATAGATTGTTACAATCGGCGCAAGCGATTTTCGCCCAAGCTGGCATCAAGGCCGAAATGATTGAAAGGGAGGGAATACCTTCTTTTGTCATCTGTGATGTGGCCGATGAAGTTAATGCCGACCTGATCGTTATGGGTTGTCGCGGTTTAGGATTAACCAGCGAAGGTGTGTCCGAAAGCGTCACCACCAAAGTTATTAACCTTGCCCCCTGTCCAGTGTTGATTATCCCTTAAGCAGTTATCAGTGAGCAGTTATCAGTGAGCAGTTATCATACTAAATCCAGTTATTAAAGACTGATTATCTATTCCTCCTTTTGCCTCTTGCCTCTTGCCTATCCTGATATGTAGCCTATACTCAACGGATTTAGTATCAGATGTGAGTTTTCAGTTCACTGATTACTGTTTACTGAAACAAAGCTCCCCACTCCCTTCCCCTGAGAGAAATGTAACGAATTGTGAGAATTTCAGCCGTCAACCCTTGAAAACTCGATCGATGGGGTTGCTTGAAGTAATTCTTAGGCCTAAAGTGTAATCTTAAAGTTTTATGATCAATTTTCCTGTTGATCGGAAAAAGGAGAACTCAAACACAATGGCTGAAACTGGATACAAACAGGTGGTGACACCCTACAATGATGATCCGTTCATTGGTCATCTAGCTACCCCCATTTCCGCTTCTGGTTTTACCAAAGCTTTTATTGGTAACTTACCTGCCTATCGTCCCGGTCTAGCTCCGATTCTGCGCGGTCTAGAAGTGGGTATGGCCCACGGTTATTTCCTCGGTGGTCCCTGGGTTGTCCTGGGCCCCCTGAGAGACTCCGAATATGCCAATATCGGCGGCTTAATCCCCGCTTTAGCCATGGTTCTTTTGGCTACGGGTTGTTTAGCTAGTTATGGTCTTGTCTCTTTCCAAGGTAAGGCCGCTAGTGGTGATCCGCTGAAATCGGCGGAGGGTTGGAGTCAATTCGCTGCCGGTTTCTTTATTGGCGGTATGGGTGGTGCTTTTGTGGCCTATTTCCTCCTAGAAAATCTTGGTGTCGTTGATGGCATCATGCGCGGGGTTTTTAATCAATAATTAACCCTTTTTCTACCTGATTATCATTTCCTTATTTTTTTCCTAGGAGCGTTTGACATGACTGGTGACTACGCAGCTTCTTATCTGCCTTGGATTTTAATCCCGATCGTCTGTTGGTTAATGCCAGCCGTGGTTATGGGTTTGTTATTTATCTATATCGAGAGTGAATCCTAATTTAGCTCTAGGATTCCTACAATTAAGAGCTTGAAAATTAGCTATTTGATAGTTAGTTTTCAAGCTCTATTTTCTGAGGAAAAAAGAAAAAATTGACCAGATGAAAATGGGTAAAACCCCACACCCCACACCCTACACCCCACACCCCACACCCACAAAAAACTTTTTGCCGCAAACCCTACTTATAAAGCGGTTAGATAGCGGATTTTTTCCAACAATAGGGAGGGTTGAATCGGTTTGAGGAGATAGTCGTCAATGCCATGACGACCAAGAAAATTAACGCTGATTTCAGGGGTATCATTCAAGATTAGCACTTTACTGGCTTGAGTTTGGCTAGATTTTTTTAAAAGATGACAGAGATGATATATATCTGGCATTTTTCGATCGACAATTATAATACCTGGCTGCACGATCTCAATTTTTTTGATAGCGGAGACACTATCGATTAACCAAATAACCTGATAATGTGCCACCATCAATAACTCACAAATAAGATTGGCAATTTCTTCGTCACTTTCAATTAAAACTACAGTGGGATGCTGGTGATTAAAATGGGGATTATGATCTGAGGGTTGGGGTTTGGGGGGCTTTTGTTGAGGTAAACGGACGGTAAAGATGGAACCTTTATCTAAGCAAGATTCTACCTCGATCGTGCCGCAATGCAGTTCCACTAATTGTTTAGTTAAAGCCAATCCTAATCCCATACCACCATAACGACGTTTACGAGAGCCATCCAATTGGGTAAATTTTTCAAACAGAAGCGGTATTTTTTGAGCAGGAATGCCGATGCCCGTGTCTTCTACCTGAAAAATGACCTGACTGCCTTCTTTCCACAGTCTCAGCGTGACAGCACCCTGTTCGGGGGTAAATTTCAGGGCATTTTTTAACAAGTACAAAAGTATCTGCTGAACTCGATCGTAATCGGCGTAAAAATAATGCTCTTTTTCGGCAATTTTCATCTCTAAAATTAGATTAATTTCTTTAATTTCTGCCTCCGTTTTGATAATTTCTAAAACATGATTACAGAGGTATTTTAGCGAAAATTGTTTAATATCTAAAACGGCTTTTCCTGCCGAAACTTGCGAGAAATTAAGCAAGTCATTAATTAATTCTAATAGTTTATTGCCGTTATCCTGAATCACTTGTAGATAGTGTTTTTGTTTGTCGGGAGGTAAAAAATTATTAGCTGCCGAGCATTTTTGCAGGGTACTGGACAAACCGATAATACAAGTTAGGGGAGTTAATAACTCATGACTCATATTATTTAAAAATTCACTTTTGCAGAGGTTAGCGGCTTCTGCGGCCATTAAAGTATCTTGTAATTCTTGGGTTCTTTCTATTACCCGGCGTTCAAAAATATCTTTTTGTTCCTGTACTTGAGAATATAATTGCGCTTGATAGATAGCGATGGCGAGATGTTCACCAATCTGACCTAAAAATTTCTTTTCTTGCGGCAACCATTGGCGTTTTTCTTGACATTGATGGGCAATTAATAAACCCCACAATTCTTCTTGTACCACAATCGGGGCGATTAATTTTGATTGCACTTGGTGTTGTCGCAAAAATTCCGACAAACAGAAGGAAGAAGAATAGTTAACATCCACATCATCCACAGCCAGAATTAATCCTTGACGGTACTTTTCTTTGTATTGGGGAATATAGGAAAAACAATCGTCTTCGGGGGTTAAATTTAACACCGAATTTATCTGGTCAGAAATGCGCGACTCGGAAGTTATTTTTCCCTTTACCTCACCGGTACTGGGAAAAAATTGATAAATTAACAATCGGTCCACTTGCAGAAAATCCCGCACTTCCCTGACTACGGTTTCCAGAATCACCGGTAACTCCAGACTCTGACGCATTTGGGTGATGACTTGGTTTAATAATCTTTCCTGTTGGATTTGTTGGGATAGGGCAGCTTCTACCGGTTGACAAACGGAGAAGATGCGGGAACAATCTCTATCAGCAGACGGAGAAGAAATTATCGAGAGAATTTTGACTAAAATTTGATTTTGAAAACTGCTGACATTATTGGATAGAGGCAGATTTAAAATTTGATAACCCTGCTGAATTTTTGGGTGGTGGAGAGACTTGACGGAAAGTCCTTGCAGAAAATTTTTAATCGTGTTCGCTTCAAAACTAATGCGGACTTCGTACTCAAAGTTATGTGCTTGGGGACTGGCTAACAATAAAGCTTGTAGGTCAGTGGAAAGCAAGAGTTGATAGATTTCTCCTGTCTGTGGGGGAAGATCTCTTTCACTTAGACTAATCCTCGGCGCTGTCACCTGTATTGCCAACTGTCCCCACCAAGAACGAATTTGTTCGAGGTGAGTAGATGACAACACTTGACAGCAAACATAAGCGGGAGCAGCATTCATTTATCAGTTATCAGTTATCAGTTATCAGAAGGCAGGAGGCAGGAGGTGATAGGGTGATAGGGTGATAGGGTGATAGGGTGATAGGGTTTTGGGGTTTTGGGGTTTTAGTTGAAATTCCCCCACTTCCCCCACTTCCCCCACTTCCCCCACTTCCCCACTTCCCACTTCCCAAACCCCAGTTATCAGTAAGGGGACTGGGGTTTGGTTTTTAGTGAAGTTTTCTTAATCCCTATCCCCTACTATTCCCTAATCCCTATTGCCTGTTCTTTAAATTGCCGCAGACAGATATAATCATCTCTATCTACCTAAGAATGATCCCTCGATCGAGACCCTGATTCTCAAAACCTAATCATTATTTAACCTGACTCTCAAAACTTATGCACCGAATTGCTCCCCAAGCGGGTGGTTGGACAGCAGATACCGAAGGGGTGATTATTATTGACCAAAATCCGGCCCCGATTGTTCTCCTCACCATGGCTGATACCGATATTCAAACTCTAGCGGCAGCTATCGACCATCTACCCGATAATTTTCCCGCAATTCGCGCCCTGAATTTATCCCAGTTACAGCAGCAATACAGTATCGATAACTATGGGGACAAGGTACTATCCCAAGCAAGGGTGATTATTCTTCGCTTATTGGGGGGACGGGGGAGTTGGTCCTACGGGTTGGAAGTAGTTAAGGAAATTGTCGAGGAAACCGGTGCGACTTTATTTGTCCTCCCGGGAGAGGATAAACCGGATTTAGAGTTGATGAGTCATTCCACTGCTTCCCTAACTACTGTTAATCAGTTATGGTGCTATTTCACGGAAGCAGGGATAGATAACTGGATTAATGCTGCTAAATTTATCGCGCATACCTGTCTCCATCTCGACTATCTTCCCTCTCCTCCTCAGGTTGTCCCTCGGTTGGGAATCTATTCCCAGATAACCCTATCCCAACCCCAAGCACGGACTTGGATACTTTTCTATCGTTCCCATTATCTCGCGGGTAATACCAAAGCTATCGATGCTTTAATCAGCGCTTTCACCCAAAGAAACATGGAAACTGTCCCCATCTTTCTCTCCTCTCTGCGGGAAATTGAAGTGCAAGAGGAACTATTAACCCTCTTTTCCCACCATCCCCCAGACTTAATTCTCGACACCACTAGCTTCTCTATCCAGCGACCGGAAGACAAACAAAATCATCACTTCTGGCAGTCTCTCAATAAACCAATCTTCCAAGTTATCCTCAGCAGCAGCAGTTTAGAAGCTTATCAACAGGGTTATCAAGGTCTTTCCCCCCGGGATGTGGCCATGAATATCGCTTTACCGGAAATGGATGGCAAAATTATCACCCGCGCTATTTCCTTTAAATCTGTCCTCACCCGACATCCCAAACTAGAAACGGAAATAGTTATCTATCAACCCCTCCCCCACCGGGTTGATTTTGTCGCTGATTTAACCGCAAACTATTGTCAACTCTCCTCCCTTCCCAACTCCCAGAAAAAAATTGCTCTCATTTTCCCCAACTATCCCAATAAGGATGGTCGTATCGCTAACGGAGTCGGTTTAGATACTCCCGCTAGTGGTCTGGCAATTCTTCGCGCATTACAAACCCAAGGTTATACCCTCACCGACCTACCCGACCATAGCGATGACTTAATGCGATTGCTGATTTCCGGTATCACTAATGACCTGGAGACAAGGGAATTAAAACCTATCTATCAATCTCTCTCCCTAGAAGCATATCTAGATTATTTCTCCTCCCTTCCCCCCGATAATCAAAGCGCTCTGCTTGACCGTTGGGGACATCCAGACAGGGATTTCCCTATCCCCGGCATCCAGTTAGGTAATGTCTTTATCGGTATTCAACCTTCTCGCGGTTACGACCTTGACCCGACTCTTAATTATCATTCCCCCGACCTGGAACCTACCCACAGCTATCTCGCTTTTTACCATTGGTTACGACAGGAATTCCAAGTCACTGCTGTGATTAATCTCGGTAAACACGGCAATTTAGAATGGCTACCCGGGAAGAGTCTCGCTCTTTCTCCCCATTGTTATCCCGAAATTGCTTTCTCGTCGCTGCCGAATTTTTATCCGTTTATTGTCAATGACCCCGGAGAAGGTTCCAGCGCTAAAAGACGTTCCCAAGCTGTTATCATCGACCATCTCACCCCCCCAATGACGCGAGCGGAATTGTATGGGGATTGGGAAAAGTTAGAGTCCCTCATCGATGAATATTATCAAGCAGAATCTCTCGATCCTTCTCGTTTAGCTCTGATTCGCGAGCGGATTAACGATCTGATGGCGAAAACTAATCTCGATCGAGAGCTAGGCACGATCTCGCGTAGCGAGCGCGTTGCGACCAGCGCTTCCTTTAGTCAATTTCTCACCCTCGTGGATGGTTATCTCTGTGAACTCAAGGAAGCACAAATCCGCGACGGTTTACATATCTTCGGTCAATGTCCCCAGGGTCAGCAGTTAATTGATTTAATCCAATCGATCGCTCGTTCTCCTAGTCCCGACCGCCCCGGTTTAACCCGTTCGATCGCCCTTGACCTCCATCTCGACTGCGACCCCCTGACGGAATATAACGATACTACTACCTATCTGGAAAGTCTCGCTCAGGATTTAATTAGCCAGAAAATTGAACCTCTAGGCGAAAATACGGCAAAAGAATTGGTTTGGCTAGAAAATCAGTTAATTCCTGCTTTAAAACAAACCCCGGATGAACTTACCTATCTCTTAAAAGGTCTCGCTGGCCAATACGTCCCCAGTGGCGCTTCCGGCGCTCCCACCCGCGGCCGTCCCGATGTTCTCCCCACCGGCAGAAATTTCTATTCTGTCGATACCCGCGCAATCCCCACAGAAACCGCATGGGAAGTGGGAAGAAAGGCCGCAGAGGCACTAATTGAACGTTATACCCAAGAAAATGGCGAATATCCCCGCACTTTGGCGATTTCTATCTGGGGAACTTCGACGATGAGAAATAGTGGCGAAGATGTGGCCGAAGCCATGGCTTTACTGGGAATTCGTCCCCTTTGGGATGGTTTTTTCCGTCGGGTGGTCGGGTTTGAAATCCTTACCCCGTCTAGCTTAGGCCGTCCTCGCATTGATGTGACCGTTCGGGTATCGGGCTTTTTTAGGGACAGTTTCCCCAGCATACTACATCTTCTTAATTCTTGCATAAATGCGGTAGCTTGTCAAGAGGAAGAGGAAAAAATTAATCCTTTAGCGGCGAAAGTGAAGACAGAGAGGGAGTTTTGGCTAAGTCAGGGCTTAGGAGAAAAAGAGGCGAAACTGAGAGCTACTGCCAGAATCTTTGGCTGCAAACCGGGTGCTTATGGGGCCGGTTTACAGGGGTTAATCGAGTCACAAAACTGGCAAAATGATCAAGACTTAGCTAATGCTTATATTAACTGGAGTTGTTATGCCTATGATAGTCAAGGAACTGCCCATTCTTTACCAGAAGTATTGAGAAATAGACTGCAAGAATTAGAGATAGTGCTGCACAATCAGGACAATCGAGAACACGATATTTTTGACTCCGATGACTACTATCAATTTCAAGGCGGCTTAACTGCCAGTGTCCGAGCTTTAACCGGCAAAAATCCCGTCACCTATTTTGGTGATCATTCCCGTCCAGAAAATCCCCGCATCAGAACCCTAGAGGAAGAAATTCGTCGCGTTTACCGTTCGCGAGTGGTTAACCCCAAATGGATAGCGGGAGTGATGCGACACGGCTATAAAGGCGCTTTCGAGATGGCTGCGACCGTAGATTATATTTTTGCCTACTCTGCCACTACTCATCTGGTGGAGGATTTTATCTATCAGGGAGTAGCCGAAGCTTATTTATTTGACCACAAGGTACAACAATTTATTCAGGAGAAAAACCCCTGGGCATTGCGAGATATGGCCGAAAGATTATTAGAAGCTCAACAACGGGGATTATGGACTCAGGTGGACCAGAAAACTTTAGATCGATTGAGGGCAATTGTCCATGAGGCCGAAGGAGCGATCGAATCGGGTCAGTAATTGATAACTGGTCTAGAATCAGGGAGCATCTCACTTACGCGATCGCAAACCCTATCTAAACCCTCAAGCCAAATCGTGGCTTCTTTTTCTTGATATTTTTCCGATTCTTGCTCATCGCCAGCATCATTTTTATCTGGAGATATCCGAGATATCCGATAAGCATGATGCGCCTGATCATTAAAGACTAAAATGTTATACCAATTCTCTAAATACCAACTACAGATAGAGCATCCAGGATATAACCTCGTCCAACAATTGAAGCAATTACCTCTTTGTTCATTTCTTTGAGTCGTTGACCAATTAACAA
>NZ_JACJSW010000069.1:0-9820 GCF_014698375.1 Microcystis flos-aquae FACHB-1344
AATATAGAAGAGTTAATGCAAATTAGCCGCTATCGGTTGAAGGATTACATCAAAGGACAAAGAGCGATATCGCTTGCCCTATCTACCTTCTAGCTCGCTTGTCCCCCTCTCAGCATCGGTTTAGTGGTAAACATAATTTCTAATCTCATTTAATTGCGTCTGAGAATTATCTGGTTTTTCCTCTGTTTCCATCTCTTGATTCGGCAGGTAATGATTCGGTAGTAGTAGAAATTTGGTATAAGACCAAAAGCTGGGCGTAAGTCCGTCTTGAGGCAATCCCCCGTGAAATAAGCTAAACGGCGCTTAACCTGCATGATCCAATAGCTATAACTCTTTTGGAGTCTATATCGGTGATCCGAAGTAAAAGCCGTTTAGCTTAGGAAGCTCTCAAGGACTTTGAGAGTAGTTCACTATCAACTCTTAAGGCTGATGCGTTTCATTTTTGAATTGGCGCATGATATAATATCTGTTGAAAAACCAAAACAATTAACTAAAAACGATGCTAAGAGAAATTTTAGTCAACTCTTCAATATTGATCTTGAGTTTGACAGAGGTAGAATTGGCGAAAGCAAATCCTGTACAAACAAGTTTTTCAAACCAATTTCCAGATGTATATTCACTTAAAAATAGCAGCAGAAAAACTAACTTTGAACCAAAACTATTGCAGCAAAAACAAAATTATCTTGAGAGAAAGTCGAAAAAAATTAGTAATGATATTGTAGAAATTACAATGGAGAAACAAAATCAGAGTTTTCCCTCCGAGCTAAATTCCAACCCTAGCCCCTTGCTTTTGCCAACTGAACAAGACATAAAGCAAAGTCAAGAACATTTAATAGCCATTACTTTAGAACAAGCAATCGAACTAGCAAAGCGCAACAATCAGCAATTAAAAATAGCCATCCTCCAATTAGAATCAAGTCGTGCCGGGTTAGCAGAAGCTATGGCTGCTCTGTATCCTAATTTATCATTTTCTACAACAGCAACGCGGGTTTTATCGGCTAGTGGTGAACTTGCCGCTCAGGCAAACGAAAAACAGCAAATCGCCACCCTCAATGGTTTTGAAACACAGCTACAAAATAGCCAAGCACTTGTTAATTTTCTGCAAGGGCGGGTTAATGCCAAGCAAGAGGAATTAGACCAAATTAACAACATTATTGTACCCTCTCCCCCCACCGATATAGCTCCCGATTTAGCGCAACAAATAGAAGCTCTAAGTCCTTTTTTTGTCCCGCAATCAGCCGTAACTCAATTAGCTGGACAGACCCAAATCCAAAAAAGCATTGAGCTAGAATTTTTAACGAGGGATTTGCAACAAGCTCAAACTTCATTGCAGTTACAGCAGAATCAGATTGCATCGACACGACAAAGTATTTCCCAAATTAGTAATTTTGTCACGACAACAGTAGATGGAAAACTCTCATTATCTTATAAAATCTATTCTCCTGGCAGACAGGCTAACATTAACTCGGCCAAAGAAACCCTAAGAATTAATGAATTGGAAGTGACGAGGATAGAAGATCAATTAATCCTAGATGTAGCTCTTGCTTATTACGATTTACAACAGGCCGATGCTCAGGTGTTGATTTTCCAGAACGATGTCAATGACCGAAGCAAAAGACTTGAAAGCATCGAATTAATGCTCAATGTTGGTTTAGCTACTAAGTTGGATTTACTCAATGCTCAAGTCGATTTAGATAATGCCATTCAGGAACTGCGTAATAATCAAGCAATCCAAAAAACAACCAGTCGAAATTTAGCAACTATCTTGAATTTGCCTGCTTCGATAACCCCGACATCGGCTGATCCCGTCAGTCAAACTGGAGTATGGCAGTTGCCTTTAGATGAAACTATCCTCTTAGCTTTTAAAAACCGCGTGGAGCTAGAGCAAAGATTAGCCCAACGTCAACGCAGTGGTGCCGAGCAACAGTTAGCCTTAGCTGCTATCAGACCAAGCCTCAGTCTTTTTGCTGAATATAATGTATTATCCCTTGCCACTGAAGATCCCAATCCCTTTACCCCAAAGGGAACTGAGGATGGTTATGCTTTCGGTTTAAACTTTAACTGGCTTTTTTTTGACGGGGGAGCCGCAACCTCTAGAGCGAAACAAGCCGCCACAGGGATGGCAATCGCCGAGCAGCAGTATTCGGAAACAGCGAATAACATTCGCCTAGAAGTAGAAAGGGCCTATTATCAGCTACAACCCCAATTAAGGAATATTGAGACGGCTACTCAAAGTATCAAGCGAGCGGAAGAGGCACTTCAAGCAGCCGAAATCCGTTTTGATCTTGGGGTTAATACCCAAACGGAAGTACTCGATGCACGAAATCGTTTAGTTCGGGCTCAGAACAATTTAATCAATGCTATTATTACTTATAATCGTTCATTTGCTCAACTACAAAGAGCCGCTGGCTTCAGACGTGGGAAAAATTAGCTGAAGAAACCTGAACTTTTCTGTCTTGACACAGACCGTTATTTTAGCTAATCTGTCAACTGGATAATTATCTAATTACAGGAGAAATCTATGTCAGCTATTCCCTTGTTAATCATGGAAGAACACCACGAAGCATTTTTTATTTGGAACTATGCTGTCTTAAACGGATGGATTCCGCCCAACAAAAACCTTTTACTTCATGTTGATGAACATTCGGACTTTGGTACTCCTAATCTATCCCACTCTCTTAACTCACTCAATGGTGACTTAGAAAATATTTATAACTTTACTTATACAGAATTGGGAATTGCAGATTTTATTATTCCCAGTATTTATCAGGGGATTTTTAATGAACTTTACTGGTTAAGACAAACCCATAATACTGAACAAACCGAGGTCATGAATCACGTTTTTTCGTTAAATGCGGAAGGAAAAATTTTATTTGTAACCGAAGATGTCAACAAGGCGGGACTCTTTAATCTCGATAGAAAACCTTTAAAAAATAAATTAATCACGACGACAGATTCCCTTGTCAATCAAGAAAAAACTGTAGTTGTGGATATCGATCTAGACTATTTTTCTTGCGATAACCAAGCGGGAGAAGTTTGGGAAATAGAAGTGAGTAAAGAAACCTATGAATCTTTCTTAAATAACCCCTATGATCCGACTCGGATTAAGCTAGGTGGAACCGCTAAGATGAAAGAGAAAAATGGTAAATCTTACTTTTATATGCAGCGGCCTATTATGGAATCTGTTCTCGAAAAAGACCGAGCATTAAAAGTTTCACAAGCAGAAATTCTTGAAAGAATCGAGAAGTTTAGCACCTTTCTCATTGAGAATAAAATCCAGCCTAAATTAATTGATATTTGTCGTTCGAGATTTAGTGGATATACCCCAGGCGATCAATGGCAATTTATTGAATCTAATTTGATCAAAAAACTACAGGATATCTATCCAGTAGAAGTAAAATCTATCCAAGATATTTTATCGATTAAAACTTAGCAACTTTGCCACTCATAAACACTGTCAATCGCTCGCTCCTAAAAATTTTAGGGTATTTTTTTGAGCTTCGGTCAATCCCTGAACCATAGCAATACTCATCCCTTCATAGGGGCGTTCAGTTCTGATCGTCTTACAACATCGACCCGTTTTAAGATCCCAAAGCTTAATCGTTTCATCTTGTCCCCCACTAGCAAGCAATTGTCCATCAGGGCTAAAAGCAACCGATAAAACCCACTTTTCATGGCCTGTTAAGGTGGCAAGGTCTCGACCTGAAGGCATATCCCAAAGCTTAATGGTATGATCGCAACTACCACTTGCTAAAATGTCGCCTTGAGGATTAAACGCAATGGTCTGAATCCAACTATCGTGACCTTGAAGGGTTGCTAAACATTTGCCGCTTTGGACATTCCATAGTTTAATCTTAGAATCACAAGAACCACTGCCGATCAGATTCCCCTCTGGGCTAAAAGCCACCGCCAAAACCCAGCTACCGTGTCCCGTAAAAGTAGTCAAACATTCCCCAGTTTCAACCCCCCACAATTTTACTGTTTTGTCTTCACCACCACTAACGAGAGTAAGTCCATCAGGACTGAACTGGATCGACCATAAACAGCCCGTGTGACCCCGTAACGTTTTTCGACAATGACCTGTAGTAATATCCCAAAGTTTAATCGTTGCATCACCACTACAACTAGCTAGGGTCAAACCATCTGGGCTAAATGTAATCGTCCGAATCCAGCGAGTATGTCCCAATAAAGTTTTTAGACACTGGCCAGTTTTAGTGTCCCATAATCTAACACTATAATCACTGCTCCCGGTGGCTAACAAAGTTCCATCTGGACTGTAAGCGATCGAACTGACCCATCCTTTATGTCCTTCTAGCTTCGACCATCGGCCCGTCTCAATTTTCCAGAGTCTAACAGTTCGTGTTTCACTACTAGCAAGTGTCTTGCCATCAGGACTAAAGGCTACTGATTGAATCCAACTACCATATCCTTGCCAAGTTTTCCAACATTGGCCTGTGTTAACCTCCCAAAACCTGATGGCTCGATCTTCGCCCCCACTTACTAAAATAGTACCGTCTGAACTAAATAGCACTGAAGTTAGGCGATTATTATGACCATGGATGGTTTTGAGACATTTCCCTTCTTCTACATCCCAGATTCTAATGGTGTGATCTCCTGCCCCACTGGCCAGCAAGTTTCCTTGAGGACTAAAAGCTACTGAACGTATTCGCTCCGTATGACCTTCAAGTGTAAAGATACACTGGCCTTGGTTAATCTCCCAAATTTTGACGGTGCGATCGCCACTACCACTGGCTAAACGCTGACCATCTGGACTAAACGCGACAGAGCGAACCCATTGGCGATGTCCGCTAAATGTTTGCAAACACTGACCTGTTTCTGTATCCCACAACTTGAGAGTATGGTCTTCGCTACCGCTAACAATCATTTTGCCGTTTTTACTAAAAGCGATTGACCAAACAGTGTTTTCATGTCCGTTCAGAGTTTGTAAACATTCTCCAGTATCCACACTTCGGAGAGTAATATTGTAGTCATTGCCACCACTGGCTAAGATTTTTCCGTCGGGGCTGAAAGCAACCGTATAGATGCGGCAATTATTTCCTAAAAAGGTGTATAAACAACTACCATCCTCAACAGACCATAATTTCACCGTCTGATCACTACTAGCACTGCTGAGCATTTTGCCATCTGGACTAAAGGCAACTGCGTGAACCCATTCTGTGTGTCCTTTACAACTCAATAAAAGTTGATTATCTGCCACTTGCCAGAAATGAATCTCCCCGTTGACATCTCCTGTGGCAAGAATTTGTCCATCAGGACTTAAGGCAATTGATAAAATACTGGTTATTTGTTTGGCAAATACGCATTTACTCAAATCGGAATACGCCAAATTAACTTGATGTAAATGGGTATCTTGAAGATAACTAGACCACAGGGTAAGATGGGAGAAGTCATAACCAGTTAGATCGATATTAAGATAACCAAAAATATTAATAATATTACCAGCTACATATCCAAGTTTTTGAGGATTATGTTCTTGCCAAGTGCGGAGGATTTCCTTGAATCGCTCAGTAAGTTTTTCTTCAGTCTGATAAATACATAACAGGTTTTCAACGAGAGGTTTTATTGTTAATCTGATCTGGAATTTTCTGATATTTTCTTTTCCTTGAATATTGAGAAGAGCATAGCGATTAAGAAGATTAATTTCTGCCGTTTCTATCTCCCTAGTGATCTGATTGATCAATCGATAAATTAAATACTCTCTAATGGACGGATGTAAGGAGAACTTATTTTGATATTTTTCAATTAGACATCTCTGAGTTAAGTATTTTAATGTTATGAGTAAATTTTGTTGAGAAATACTGGGAAAAATTTCTGCTTTTAAATCATCGATCAGTAAAGACTCTTGATTTAAAGCTATACGGTAAAGAATATTTTGCTCTAAATCAGATAATCTAATAAACTGTTCCTCAAATAAATTTGATATTTCATCAACAAAAAAAGTTTCTTCTTGCAAGAAACTACTAACATTACAATTAAATAAATCTTTGATAATTCCACAAACTAATTTAAGAATGAGAGGATTTCCACCATATTTTTCAATCAACATGAGGGAGTCAGATTGAGATTGACTGTCGCAGCCTTTTAGCTGAATTAACTTAAGACTAGCTGGGACACTTAATCCGTTTAACTCTAAAGAGCGAACTGGCAAAGTTTCCCCTTGCATTAAAGAAACTTCTTTTTGTTTTTCTCTACTGGTAATTACTAAAGTGCTTTGGTGGGAACTCTCCCCTATTCGTTTGAAGAAATTTTCATATTCTTGAAAACCATCTTGATAAGATCCTACCTGAACTCCCCTGGACATAATTGATTCACAATTATCTAAAATGACCAGACAGCGTTGTTGTCTGAAATGCTCAATTAATAGGGAAATTTGGTCATCAACACTTACTAAAACTTTGTTTTCTTGATCTTGATCGATAATTGACAAAATATCAAGTAGAAGTTTTCTCATTGACATAACTTGACTCAAGGAACGCCAAATAACCCAATCAAAATCGCCCTGAATTTCCTTGGCTAACTGAATTGAGAGATAGGTTTTCCCAATTCCGGCTATTCCGAACAGTGCAACTAAACGAACTCGTTCCCCAATAATCCATTGTTTAAGGGTAGCAATTTCTTCTTGACGATCATAAAATACCGAGATTTCTGGGGCTTCACCCCAATCTTGCCCTAATTTTGGCTGCGATAGGGGATAAGTCGGTAAAATTGGCTTGTCCGAGTCTTTAATTGGGGTAATATCAAGGAATTTAGCCTTATGTCTTTCTAAAACAGATCGAAAATTGTTTTTTTTGACTTTTTCTCCACAGGCTTCAGACAGACGATTCCATAGTTTAGGACCCACATCTTGTTTGAGGTAATTGGGCGAATATTTGTAAGTCTTAGCAATTTCTTCATAGGAAAGCCGATTTTCAGTCCACGATGCCTGAAAAATTAACCGTTCAAGATCGCTCAAATGTTGGCCAGATCGCTGAAAAATTAAGTTCTCAGCCAAACCCAAGGCTTCTTCAAGATTCATAAGCTATTGCCCCTTAGAAAAGAAGCCAGTTTTTCCAGTGTCCTAGTTAAAGGATACTGAAAAAATCTTTATAATACAATAAGTATAAGTACTTAGGGCTTGCTGAATAAAAGTGAAATCTAGGCGAGGTAAGGGTTTTACCCCGATTGAGGGTACTCCAGGGACAAGGAAATCTGCTAAAATAGACCTCTTGCATAAATCCGAAAACAAACGATAGAAACAATAATGGGAGGGACTTTCAGTTAATTATTTATTAGTAGTTGATAATCTTCAAAAATGTTGCTGTACAAGGATCGACTTAAGACTTTTGCAAGAGGTCTAATACCTCAAAACCCTTGCAGATTCCTCGAACCGGACAAATGTACCGCCTAGAAGAAAAGGGTGCGCCAGCGAAGCCGTTTCGGATGGCATTAGTGGGACTTAAACAAAATTTAAGCCCAAACAAGTCCTAAACTGACTTTGTAAGCGGCAAACACATCCCGATTCTCGGTCAGCCACTCAAAGAAACGGAAAGACATCGCTACTCGAAAAGCTTCCAAGGCTTCAGCAAAAGTGTTTAAAGGTCGATTCGCCCACCGCCTTTGCAGTCCCCCAGTTAACGATAAATTAGAAACATTTATCGGCAAAAAACAAGATTTGGATCTGAACCGCTTTAGATGGTTTAAATCTATGACCTTTACTTTAACAATAAAAGATGTCAATCAATTACCAAAGAACGGAAATAAGCGTCTTGGATCTTCCACGCTCCTTTTAAAACCAAGTGATCACTCTTTATTTTTGTGTGCATTTCTTTATACTTAAAAGCATACTCAGGAGATATTTGAGAAGCAACCAAGTTGAAGTGAGTACCACAAAAAAGGTGGTCGTACAAATCAAGTTCTTTTGGTGTAAATTTATATGTTTGACTTGATAGGGCAGAATATAAGCTGGCGGCAGTATCAAAACGCTGCCAAATGTTATCAGATTTCCACATGAATGGACGAAAAGGAGAAAATTCAAAGAACTGAGCCTGTAAGGTTTGTATAGCATCTCGTAAGGCAGCCATATCATTAATCCATAATAAAGAAGTATGAAGACGAGGATGCGTTATACAACCACTAAACTCACATCGGTGTTTGGGAATCAATCGTCCTGCTATCAGTTTACTAAAATTCCAATTTTCAACGTTTGTCCAAAAGCATATATCTGGATCAACAAAAACAGCTATCCCTTTATCTTGTTCGTACATAATTTGCTCCATAAAGTAATGATGAGGTACTTCTCGTTCTAACTGTGTAAACTTAGCATCATTCTCTTTTGCTAGTTGTTGTACACGAAATCGAGCAAATAGAAGGCTGGCATTATCTACCACATGGATATGGGCATTAGGAAAACCAGTTCTTATTGTTTTAAAAACTAGAGTTGTGCCATACAGATTTTCATCTTGCTGACACCATGTCAGAATGTAAACGTTAATATCCATCATGCTATAATCAAAGTAATTGAACAGTGCAAAGTTCTGGGAAAATCAACAAGTTAATTTTCATGGCTACAAAGATAGTAGCACCGCTGTCGATCCCAGTTGACATCCTCGCCGCCGTAAAACGGACGGCGATTCCTCACCACGCCACTTTTTTAGGGTGGTCGCGTCAATGGGGTTGACGCAGATAGCGAAAAACGCTTAATTGCTTAAGTCTGACACTTTCTCCACGTCCGTTTTGAGTGTCCGGATGCCGGACGGCCACTTTGAACAAGTCGAAAAAATCTAATGTTCAACCTTATTTCCTAGAAAGTTTTACTCGTTCAAGGCCGAATTTGAATTCTTTTCTGAACAAAACCCCCTACTATCTGTTGTCAAGGTTCAGTTTTTAGCCTGGTTATCGCTTTTTCCATTGTAGCTTAAAGCCGTCCTAAAAGGACGGGGTTTTAACCCAAATTTTCGATAAGTCGAGGGCATCGACAAACTCTTTGGGGGACGTGTTCACTTAGGCTAATCTATCTGCCTTTAAGTTAGGCTACTTTCTACAGGGACAGTATAGCAAATCAAGCCAGCTTTAATCTAACGTCTTATAAGTAGGTGGGTGGAATTAAATATAAAATGAACGTAGGTTGGGTTGAAGCATGAAACCCAACGCCCGCATGGGTTACGCTACCGCTAACCCATCCTACAAATAATTGTGCCTACCTACTTACCATTTTTCTTTATTCGCGTCACAACGAATACCGGCTAGGCAAGCATTCGAGCGTGGATGTCTGTCATGGATTTAGAAATTTGGTATTACCTGGCGTAAAATTAATTACACATACCTGTCGCTTAAAGCCTTGCTGCGCAAGGCTTTCAAGATTGGGAGTGTGCAGATAATTTTGTTTAGGTGCTTAGGCTCTTCGGGAATTGTTATGCAAATAATTAACTTAAAATAAAATTCGATGAGAGTACCTAAGCTCAAAAGTAGCTGAAATCCATACAGGAAAAGACTTAAGGCACAAACAGGTTAATGCCAAAAAATAGACAATCGAGTTAAGATTTAATATAATAGCCAAAAACGAGATTATTGGCTCTTCCGAACTTGTCATGTAAAATTAAAGAAAAAACAGACAATTATTGCTGACCAATAAAACAATAATTTATCTTTAAAAGCTTACTATGCTTGCAATACAGCAATTTATTGTTTAAAATATAGACAGCCAAGACCAGCAATTTTAGACACAAGCTATACTTATGCCATCAAATCCACAATTAAAGTTAATGACCGAGCTACTTCACCTAGAAGGAGTTGTCGTTACCAATTATCAAATTATTACCGA
>NZ_JACJSW010000007.1:0-3653 GCF_014698375.1 Microcystis flos-aquae FACHB-1344
AATATAGAAGAGTTAATGCAAATTAGCCGCTATCGGTTGAAGGATTACATCAAAGGACAAAGAGCGATATCGCTTGCCCTATCTACCTTCTAGCTCGCTTGTCCCCCTCTCAGACCAAGTCCCGAAAAGCCAGAAATGTTAATAATTGTGTGAGATTACCCTAGTATTAGCCCCCGTTCGCTTGCCTCGCTATCCTTAATTATTGTATGATTATAACGTCTGGGCTATCAATTTTTCGAGATACCCTTCTCACGCTGAGTATTATGTCTAAAATCATTTCCATTCACTCGTATCGAGGTGGTACGGGTAAGTCCAACGCTACAGCTAATCTCGCGGCCATTCTTGCCTGTCAGGGTAAACGGGTTGCCATTGTCGATACAGATCTCCCCTCTCCTGGTATTCATATTCTCTTTGAACTACAAGATAAGCATATTAAATACACCTTGAATGACTTTCTTTGGCAGAAATGTAAAATCAATGAATCAGCTTACGATGTTACCTCAGTACTAGGAGAACAAAAAACTGAAAAGAATCTAATTTATCTGGTTCCTGCGAGTGTCCAAGTGAGCGATATTTCTCGAATTTTACGGCAGGGATTTAATACAGAGTTGTTATTGGAAGGTATAGAAGAATTAATTCAATTACTCCAGCTTGACTATTTGTTTTTGGATACCCATCCTGGACTCAATAGAGAAACTTTGCTATCTTTAACTATTTCCAATATTGTTTTACTGTTTCTTACCCCTGATGAGCAAGATCTCCGAGGTACTGCTGTCACCCTAGATGTAGCCAGTCGTCTTAAAGTTCCGAAGTTATTTCTAGTTGTCAACAAAATTGTAGACAGATATAATTTTGGCGAACTTCGTCAACAAATTGAATCTACTCATAAAATACCTATTGTCGGGATGATGCCGGATGCTTCTGATATGCTCCAACTGGCAAGCAAAGGTCTTTTTGTTCTGAAATACCCAAACCACCCAATTTCTCTAGTGTTAAAACAGATAGCAGAACAAATAGATCAACAAGATTCTGACTATGCTCCGAATGATAGCTGCGATCTTAAACCTTTTATAATGGAGTGTGTTTAGCGTGGAATAAGTAACCTGGTGCTAAAATAAGGGAGAATTTTTATGAGTAAAAGGCGATCACCACAACTATCTATGAATTCTTTAGAATTCTCTAGCAGGGTGTTAGCTGACTCTGGTGCTAGTGTCGAGGAAATTCAAGAACTGCTGGCTTACAATCAAAATAAATTTAGTCATGTTTATCATCGGAAAACTTTGCCCAAAGAATCTGAGCCTCACCTAGAGGTTTGGCGACAATACATGACTGAATCTCACCGGATTGGCGTGTATGCAGTCCTTAAAGCTCATTTAGTTCAGTTTCAGTTTCCCATTAAGCAAGGCATCAGTCAAACGCCAGATTATCGCCAAGCTACCCGGCAAGGTAAGTTAGAAGAAGGGATGTCGTTAAAAACGGGCTTAACTTTCAACCAACCGGAGCGATTATCCCTGATCCTTTATGAAACCCTAGCGGGGTTGATTCCTGTCATTATTGCCGATGATCGCAATGACTTTATAACTTTAGTTCAAGCACTGACAAAAGGCAATGAACCCTATCTCGTACCGGAGTCAATGGGAGCTTGTATGGTGGGAAACTATAATAACTGGGAGAGAATACGCCAGTATAAAGCACAATGGATAGATCGCAATCCCCACCGTTGTGATGAGACTGATTGGCAGTTGGAATTCCAACACCTTATTCTCAAAAAAGAATTGTATCAAGATCGATTCATTATCTTAAGTACAGGCAACTATAGCAATGTAAGTGCTCAGCAATTAGGACTCACAGAAAGTCAGTGGCTAGAACTATCCTTGAAAATTCGCTTAGAACATGAATGTACTCATTATATTACGCGGCGGTGGTTCGATTCAATGCAGAATAATCTATATGATGAATTAATTGCAGATTATCGGGGTATCGTGGCGGCTCTAGGATATTACAATGTCGATTGGTTTTTGCACTTTGTCGGATTAGAATCCTTTCCTGCATATCGTTCAGGCGGTAGACTAGAAAACTATAAAGGGAATCCAGCTTTATCCCCAGGAGCGTTTAAAATTTTACAGAAATTACTTAAAACAGCCGCAGAAAATCTAGCCCGATTTGAGCAGCAATACATAAAACAGCCAAGGAATTCACGACAAGAAACCGCACTGTTGTACGCTTTGACCAGCCTTCGACTTGAGGAATTAGCTTCAACTCAGGCTATGGGACTCCTGAATAGAGCTATGGAGGAAATCCCAGAGGTAGGGTAACCGTTCAGGGGGGGGGACGAAATCTGGTAATCTATCAAAATAGGGACTAGAGGAGAAAGTCAACAGGAACTCCCCAGAACTCCCAAATGTCAGGAAATTCATGACCGAAGCGATTTGCGCCTCTAGTGGGACTTAGGCGTTTTCGGTCAGCAAAAAAGGCTCAAACCATTACGGGACAAAGGGTTAACCTCGATTTATGATTTTCCTTGATCTATCTGGGTTTCAGCGATTTTGGGCTTCTCGAAGTAAATCCCAAGCGGGGATTGGAGTTGAGGCTTTTCTCGATTTGTTTTTTGTCTAAGTCCCACTAGGAAAGGCAGTGCTTCTCCTTCTCTGCTGTTCTAGGAGAGTCCTTCCACAGAGTCAATGCCACTGGCTGCTTGACACCCCCCCCCCTGAACGGTTACCTTATGTATATATTCTAAATGAGGCACTAATCTAAAGATGTTCTACATGACCTCTGAATTTCCGTTCACAAATAAGCTAGAAAAAAATTGGATTTTGATCAAACAGGAATTAGACCAGCTTCAGGAAAAGCACTTCATTGACTGGAAAGAGAAGTTTCTATATAATCAAGGTTGGCAGGTTTTTGGACTTTATGCTTTTCAAGAGAAAATGGTTGATAACTGTCGGCTGTGTCCAGCAACAACAAGATTGATAGAAGCTATTCCGGGCATGACTACAGCAGGATTCTCCAGATTAGCACCAGGAACATCTGTTGTTCCGCATCTAGGCTACTCCCAAGCAGTACTTCGTTGCCACTTAGGTTTAATAGTTCCAGAAAACTGTGGCATTAGGGTGGGAAAGGAAACGAGAACGTGGGGAGAAGGTAAGTGCTTAGTTTTTGACGATACTGTTGAGCATGAAGCTTGGAACCACAGTGAGAATTATAGAACTGTTCTATTAATTGATTTTAAGAAAAGTGAACAGATAAGGAGATTGCTTGCTTATTGTTTGAGTTAATGAATGATGACTGGCAGGTCGTCAACTCTTTCTAATTGAGTTTCTCTCAATATCAGTCTTCCCTAATCTCTCAACGTAAGTGCTCAGCAATTAGGACTCACAGTGAATCCAGCTTTATCCCCAGGAGCGTTTAAAATTTTACAGAAATTACTTAAAACAGCCGCAGAAAATCTAGCCCGATTTGAGCAGCAATACATAAAACAGCCAAGGAATTCACGACAAGAAACCGCACTGTTGTGCGCTTTGACCAGACTTCGACTTGAGCTGAGAGGGGGACAAGCGAGCTAGAAGGTAG
Source organism: Microcystis flos-aquae FACHB-1344 (assembly GCF_014698375.1). Lineage (NCBI taxonomy): Bacteria > Bacillati > Cyanobacteriota > Cyanophyceae > Chroococcales > Microcystaceae > Microcystis > Microcystis flos-aquae. The sequence continues at coordinate 3,574 of NZ_JACJSW010000007.1, forward strand.
ATAGGGCAAGCGATATCGCTCTTTGTCCTTTGATGTAATCCTTCAACCGATAGCGGCTAATTTGCATTAACTCTTCTATA
>NZ_JACJSW010000070.1:0-3321 GCF_014698375.1 Microcystis flos-aquae FACHB-1344
ATCGTCATGAATGCAAGTTCAATGGAAAAAGCCACAGAGGTGGACTATTTCATCACCAATGTAGTTGAGGCAGATACAGTAACAGCGTCGTGGATAGTCAAGACTTACACCGAAAGAAATTGGGTGGAAGTATTCTACCGAGAAGCCAAAGGATGGTTAGGGTTAAGGGAATATCAAGTCAGGGATAAACGAAGCTTACTTCGTCATTTTATCTTGGTGTTTTGTGCCTATACATTTATCCTGTGGCATAAGTTAACTGGGGGATTGCAAAGGCGGTGGGCGAATCGACCTTTAAACACTTTTGTGGAAGCTTTAGAAGCTTTTCGGACAGCGATGTCTTTCCGTTTCTTTGAGTGGCTGACCGAGAATCGGGATGTGTTTGCCGCTTAAAAAGCCAGTTTAGGCTTTATTTGGGCTTGAAATTTGTTTAAGTCCCATTAGGGTGGGGTTAGTGACCTGATACCAAGTTGCTAAAAATATGTCCCAGAAAACGGATTTCTTTAAGAAACCCGTTTTCTAAGAGGTTAGGCGATCGCGTAGCCCGTGTAACCGCGTACATCCGCCGGATGAAAAGCGAGGACAATATCCTGCTGGGGAACACCCGCCGCCACTAGCTCATGGGTTACTCCGTCTTCGGTTTCATCTCGTTGTACCCAGATTTTCTCGTTGATAATATCCAAATGAATTAAACAGCCATGCACGCGAGTTTTGCGATCCCATCCGAGCGTCATCAAAAGATAGCTATCTCGAACTTCATCAAAAATCGGCTTACAAATCAATTCGCCGTGAGAATAAGGGATTTCAGTATAAGGAATCAAAACCGATTTAATAATATGACGATACCGATCTAATTTTTCCATTGCGAAATGACCTCCTTTTCAGCATCAAAAACAATAAACTTGAGATTTTCATCTTCGATTAAAATTTGTCCGATTGGCTCTTCAAAAAATGAATTATAAATCACATCTCTAATCGCCAAATATAGTTTATAATCAGGATAAGAACGACGCAAAACAGCCCGATAGATCGCAAACTGTCCAATCGCATCACGACAGGCTTGTAATTCTGATTCCCCCAGAAAGCTTTTAACTTCTACAGCAATTTTTTGCTCCAATCGCTCTGCTAATATTAGCTTTTTAGCCCCCAAATCGACGTACATATCTTTTCGACCCCAACGGAGATGAAACGGATCGTGCGTGATCGTCCACCCATCTTTAATCAGGGCTTGCTTCGCAGCATTATGATACAGATCGAGAGCGGGCATAATGGACTAAGTTAGCATAAACGACTAGATAAATAGACAATAGACTGTAAAGTGTTTTTATTTAATTTCCTCCCAAGCGATCGCAAAAATACCGACGATAAAGATCACAGCGAGGTTTCACATTATTATCAACCCGCACCACTAATCCCATACTATCCAGTTTAAACGACTCCTCAGACCGCAAACGCACCGGCACTTCAGAAGTAATAACCAATTTCATGGCTGCCCCCAGTTCAGGATAATCTTCCAAAGTCTTCAAATGTCCCCGCAGATAATCGCTGTAAATTCCCGCTTCTGTGGGAGCCGTCCGCAAAAATTCCGCCAAAGAAAGATCCCCCGCTGCAATGTGATAGAGTGCCGAGCGCACCATGTAGGGATGCCCTCCAATTAACCCCATAAATTGTTCGAGTTCCCCCTCTGTCCAAGTTAATCCGTGCCGTGCTACCAACTCCTGTACCTGTTCAGGCGTAAACTCTCCCAATTCGATGGGCAACCCCACATTAAAAGGCGATTGATTGATATCCCGTTGGGCATAGGACTCTTGAGAATGGACGATGATCAGCCGCAATTTCTGCCACAGTTTTTTAATCTTGGAACTTTCATGCCAGCCGCGCAATAATCCGCATAAATCCGTCTCGATATCTGCGTATTTAAAGATGCGATCAAAGTTATCGATCGCCAACACTAACGGGCGATCGTCCCCCTCTAATAAATACTTCTCAAAATAATCCGTACTGTTATCGTTCGCTCCAAAAATATCATCCCAATACTCTTCAATCTTGACCCTTACTCCTAGTGGTTTACCCACCGACGCACAAAACCACTGCATGAACTTGTCGAGATCGTCAAAGAACTTTTGATTGGTCTGTTCCAGATCGATCGTTACCGCACGATAGCCTAGTTGAGATGCTTGGGCAAGTACCTTCGCCATCAGGGACGATTTGCCCATATTGTGGGGCGATTTAATCCGAATCAGGGAGCCAGGCTTTTGAATTTCCTCATAGCACCGTTCTTCGTAAGGGGAAGTAATATAAAAGCGAGAGTCAATGCTAACTTGTCCTTCTGGAGATTCCAAGCTAATTTCTTGTTGTATCTTGTTTGGAGTAACTGTTGGCTTGAGGGGTTCCGATTGCGTCGGCATCTCAGTGGCTTTTGCGGATTGTTGCGGCTCTGGCAAGACAGTGGGCTGTTTGTCAGTTAACACTGTCGCCATTTCCATTGCCGCGTGGCGAATCCCCTTAGCAATATTTAAAAACGCCTCACCCCGATTACTCCAAGTCGTCACAGGCTTGGCATCTTTAGGTAATGCTTGCAGCTTACCAAAAGGCGCACCACTCCAATCCACCGGCTTCAAAATAATCGGAATCACCCGCGCCTCCCCCGCATCATGGCGTGCGATCGCCCGTTGCATTTCAAGATCATAACAATAGTCAGAAGCGATAAAGTTTTCACTAATCAACAACAGAATAATCTCGGCTGAATTGAGATTTTCATCTCGTTCCCAGGTAGAACCTGGGAACGCTTTATTCAGGTTCTACCTGAATACTATTTTAAGGCAGAGCCTTAAATATTGTGTTTCAAGGCAGAGCCTTGGAACAAGCGACAAGTTTTGCACTGCTTGACGATATTTTATGAGTTTATCTTTATCCATTGTGTAATTACCTCCGTACAAAAGTAGTAGCCATCATCCATAATTTATAGTAATTTCAAATAAGTTGTAGGGGCGAAGCATTCGGATAAGAAATCTACGGTTTCAGCGATAGGTTATTTCCCGAATGCTTCGCCCCTACGGGAGTGCTATAACTTCCATCCTTACTTCCCCCTAAAAAAAATGTCATTAATTGTTTCATCCAATTCCTGAACCTGCGAAGTATCTCCTAACTGATTATAAGTCCCCTTCGCCTTGGTTAACCACTGTATCGCCTCATTCTTATTTCCCAAGATACGATAAGCTATTCCTAAACCCGCTTGTATCTCCGCTTGCACTGACAAATTCTGCGTATTTGTTGCCAGTTTTAACGCTTTTTCATAAGGTTTTTTTGCCAACTGAGGCAACC
>NZ_JACJSW010000071.1:0-24423 GCF_014698375.1 Microcystis flos-aquae FACHB-1344
ACGATTAGAGAGGGAAGTTATCGTTTTTCTAAGATAACTCGACCGACTTCTCTACAACAATCATGCGTTAGATTTATTGGAAGTTTCCCTAATTTGTACCCAGTAACGGGGCGCTGGAAATTCTTTTAATCCCTTCTACAGCACAGCTTATGGCTTTTTGTCAACGGGGAAGTCCAGGAATATATCCAATTTTTGTACATAGCTCAAGGTTCTCTCAAAGAGTTGGAGACTCATTGGTTAATCTCTCAAAGAGTTGAACTAGCTTCCCCTCAGAGCGTCAATCCTATTCTTAATCAATGTGAATCAGTGGGCCGACTGCTGCTAACTTTGATTCGTTCCCTTGAAAATAAATAACCCCCACACCCTACACCCCACTCCCCACCCTGGGATGAACTCGACGCAATCGTAAGGCATTTGTCACCACGGAAAGGGAACTTAAAGCCATGGCAGCACCGGCAATAATCGGATTGAGCAGAAAAGGATAGAGGACTCCGGCAGCGATGGGAATGGCAATCAGGTTATAAATAAAAGCAAAAAAGAGATTTTCTTTGATGTTTCCCATTGTTGCCCGACTTAACTCAATAGCAGTCACAATTCCCTGTAAATCTCCCGAAATTAAGGTTATATCGCTGGCAGCGATCGCTACATCGGTCCCCGTGCCAATAGCAATACCTAAGTCCGCTTGCGCCAATGCGATCGCATCATTGATGCCATCGCCAACCATGGCGACAATTTTCCCTTTTTTCTGCAAATATTCGATTTTTTCGGCTTTTTGTTGGGGACGGAGTGCGGCAAAAAAGCGCCGGATACCCAACTCGCTGGCGATCGCTTCTGCGGTTTCGAGGTTGTCCCCCGTCATCATCATCACCTCTAAGCCCATTTTTTTGAGCTTGGCGACCACTGAGGAAGAAAAAGGTTTTAAAACGTCGGAAATGGCGATCACCCCCTCTAAACCCCCGTTAACCGCTATCCAAGCCACGGTTTTTTTCTGCCATTCCCAATCGTGGGCGACTTTTTTAAGAACTTTTGTTTCAACCCCTTGACGTTCTAACCATTGTTGTGTACCGATTTGCACTAAATCCGACCCGACTTTTCCCTGCACTCCTGCCCCAGTTATTGAGTCAAATTCGGTTACTTCTAGGGGTTTAATCTGGTTTAACTGCCCATATTTAACTATTGCTTCTCCTAACGGGTGTTCAGAATGATTCTCCACCGACACGACTAACTGCAGCAGCAATAATTCCCGTCCATCCCCCACCCCCTCGCGAGTCAAGAAGTCTGTCACCGTTGGTTTACCCTGGGTGAGAGTTCCCGTTTTATCTAGAACAATAGTAGTGATGCCCTGGGCTAATTCTAAACTTTCGGCATTTTTAATTAAAATTCCCTGTTTTGCTCCCTGTCCTGTTCCCACCATAATCGAGGTGGGTGTAGCTAATCCTAGCGCACAGGGACAGGCGATAATTAAGACTTCCACCATTGTAATCAAAGCGAGGGTGAGATTACCCGTGCGGAGAATCCAAAATAAGAAAGTTATTACCGCAATAATCATCACCACCGGCACAAAATAAGCGGTCACTCGATCGACTAATCTTTGTATAGGTGCTTTTGATGCTTGCGCGGTTTGCACTAATCGGACAATCTGAGCTAAAACCGTATCTTTTCCCACCCGTAACGCTTGCATTTGTAGGCTACCAGTTTTATTAATTGTCGCCCCGATTACCTGTTGATTGACGGTTTTTCGCACGGGTAAACTTTCCCCTGTCACCATCGATTCATCAATGCTAGAACTGCCTTGGATAATTATGCCATCGACGGGAATTTTTTCTCCCGGACGCACTAAAATTATATCTCCTACTTTTACCTCTTCGATCGGTAGATCTAGCGTCTGTTCTTCCCTAATCACCCTAGCAGTTTTTGCCTGTAATCTCATTAATTGTTTAATAGCGGCGGCTGTTTCTTTTCTGGCACGTTTTTCGAGGAAACGACCGAGTAAAATCAGAGTAATGACGATAGCTGATGCTTCGTAATAGACATGGGAATCAAACCCCTGTTTTTCGATAAAATCGCTCCCGAAGGTTGAAAACAAGGAATAAAAATAGGCGGCACTGGTTCCCAAAACTACTAAAGTGTCCATGGTGGCAGTGCGATTTTTAAAGGCTTTCCAAGCATTTTTATAAAAACTTTGACCACACCAAAATTGGACGGGAGTAGCGAGAATTAATTGGAATAAGGGAGCGTGTAACCAGTGGGGAATAAAAGATAGAGATAAACCCGTCATCATCGGCAAAGAACCGATAAAAAGTATAATGCTAATAACAATAGCGATCGATAGTTTAGTGAGAAGTTCTTTTTCTGGCCTGGATTCGAGATTAATTTCCGTTATCGGTGTAGCTTGGAAACCGGCATCCCTAACTTTTGCTTGAATAGTGTTAAGATCGGTACGCTTGGGATCATAGTCCACATCCACCTGTTCCATGCCAAAATTAACTTGACATCGAATCACTCCGGGGATAGATTTAATTATCCGTTCGATCGAATTAGCACAACCAGCGCAACTCATCCCGGCGAGTTTGAGAGTTTGATGGGTCATAATGTTAATAGCAGCGGAAGTCAGCAAGAAAATCCCCTGCAGCAGAGTTATATCTTTAGGATAAAATATTACCCCAGCTGCAGGGTCAAGAATCCTTTGTTAATTTTTCTGAATAGATATGAAGAAATGTCAAAAAGAGTGCTTATATTTTCCTAACACACCCTTAGTTTTTATGGACAAATTTCAATTAACCCCACTCTGTTGTGTATCTTGACCCTGCACAGCATCGGCAGCGGAAACACCATCACCCTGAAAACCAAAATACCATAAAGCAGCGGCAGCTTCAGCGCGAGTTACTGGTCTTTTTGGCTGAAATAGGGTAGTAAAACCAAAAACTCGCCGAATATTAGCTTGTTCGGCATTTTGAAAATCGGCATAAAGAGCGCGCACCAGCTGCGGGTTAATTTTATTAGTATCCTGAAAACCCCAAGTATTTTTAATCGTATCAAGATTGGCGCTCGGTAAAGCTTTTCTAATATCTAATGGCACTTTCCACGCGATTAAATCTTCCCGGGTTAAAGGAGCATTGGGACGGAATAAAAGGGCGCTACTATCTCCCGTTAAAGGAGAGGGAATTAACCCCGCTTCCGCTAATCCTTGAATATAAATATAATCGGGATCGTTATTTTTAACATCACTAAAAGCTGGGGAACTATTGGGAGTAGCTAAACGGATTTGTTTACCCGCTACATTGGCATAAATGGCATTATTAGCCTGTAACAACCAGCGCGCAAATTCTCGGCGCGTTATTGTATCATTAGGGTTAAACTGATTGTTATTACCAGTTAATACTCCTAATCTAGCTAAGTCTTGAATGTGGCTCTTTAAGGGATTAGGTAAGGATTCGAGATCGTTAAAACTGGTGGGATTAAGATTGGGTAAGGGGGAAGAAATAGGGGAGGGACTAGGGGAAGCAATCGGGGTTCCCGTTGGACGATAATCGAGGCTATATTCGGTATTGGGAGAAGTGGCAGTTATGGTGATAGTTAATTCTAAATTATCTCGACGGGCTGTCAAGGTACTATTGACTCCTTCCCCAGAAAAGGGAGTGATAATTTCCCAATTATTATTAACTAATTCCTGTTGATAAAAAGCCTCGATCGCATTGCTGGGATCGTTGGATTGCCAACGGGTTTGTCCACCAGTATTATCAGGATTTGTCTGCACGGATAATAATTCTGATTGACTATATCGAGGAATTTCTGCGGGAAAATTTGCGGGTAATTGCCTGTTATTAGGAGAATTTTCTGGTATGGGATTTGTTTGTAGATTAGGATCGGCAGCCAGACGATTTTCTAGGTCAGGATTGCCACTACAGGCTGCTAAAATGCCCAGCAGGGTGATAATTGTACTGTAGCGAATAAACTTACTCACGGTCTTTACCAATATTGTTTCCTTAGCTTTATCCTAGCTTATTTACTCAGGTTTTTGACTAGGAAAAATTCTGCGCCACCATTGACGTAATTTCCCCAGCAGAAATCCTCCTAACCCTTTTGTGTATTTCTCAAATTTGTAGTAAAATAAAACATCGATTATATCCTGGGTGGAAAGATACTTGAGATAGGATACTCCTTGATCAATACGCGCATCACTATATTCTAAATAAACTTTGCGACTGAGGCGATCGGATAAATTCCATTTTGGTTGAAAATATTCTTGCATCCGCTGTTGATAAGCGGCAAAACTACTCGATTTTCCCTGTAAATATTCTTCTATGTATTGACAGGCAATTTCGGCTCCTTTCATAGCATGGCGAATACCTTCCCCTCCTAAAGCATTGATGGTTGAAACTGCATCACCTATGGCGATAATATTTGGTTTTTTATAGTAAATATCTTGCAGTCCAGAGGAATATTCCACGATGGAACCGTGTTGCTCTACTAGAGCATAATTATCTAAGTTCATGTAGTCTTTTATTATGTCGGTAATATAACTTTTTAAAGGCTTAACTTCAGAAATATAAGGATGTTCTCCCTCTAACCAAGCGGCTCCTATTTTTAATTGCTGATTATCCATAGGAAAAATCCAGCCATAACCTTTAGGACTCCATTTATGACCGAGAAAAAATACTAAATTATCTTGATATTTTTGATAATCTCCTTCTGGCACAGCAATTAAATATTCAATGCCCACTGCTTTTAAAAAATCAGGTTTTTCTCGTCTTTGTTTATACATAACCGCTCTAGCGTATCCGGTAGCATCAACCAATAAACGAGTAGTAACTGTTTCGATTTCCTCGCCTTTTGATTTCAAGAAAACAGTTAGCTGATTCTCCGTTTGTTGATATTTCAGATAACGACAACCTAACCGAACTTCTCCCCCCCAACGCAGCACTTCTGCGGCTAAAAACTCTCGCAATTTGGCAAAATCAAAAACTACCCCTAAAGGTTGCGCTGATGACCAAAAATGATGTATGCTAGTGGAGATAATTTCGATATTTTTCCAAAACCTAGCCACTACGGTTTCGGGGAGATTGAATTGTTCTAAAATTTCTAGGGGAGAAGCGGCACTAGAAAAGTTATTATCTTGCCAACTAGAATGTTGTTCTACTAAAAGAACACGATAACCTTTTTCACTTAATAATCTACCACAGTGACCTCCCGCCGGTCCACCCCCAATAATTACGACATCATAATCCATGATTTACTCCCTCGCCTAATTTTGCTAACTTGCCTCTATTTTACCCTAATTTGCCCTCTGTTAAACCCCAAACTTATGAAGCTGTTGTGCATCTAAATTTGATAAGTAGCTGGTTATAATTAAATTAAAAATGGATTTTAGGTTCGATCCCCCCTGCCCCCCTTAATAAGGGGGGTGTCTGACAACTTTTAACACCTACCTACTTACTCTTTTTGACCTGTTCCCTATTCCCTCATCGAAAGCCGACTAGCTTATGACATTTTTATTATTATTAGTTACTTTCCTATCGCTAATAATTTGGTTATATTTAATCTTAGCCAGGGGACAATTTTGGCTATCTAACCAAAAAATTAATTCTGTCACTTCTCCCTTAACAAATTATCCAAAAGTCTCGGCAATTATCCCCGCACGAAACGAAGCCGACGTTTTACCTATCAGTTTAGCTTCCCTCTTTAAACAAGATTATCAAGGGGAATTTTCCATTATTTTAATTGACGATCAAAGCAGTGATGGCACGGGAAAAGTTGCTCAAGAAATTGCTGATCAATCTCATAAATCTGGACAAATAACTATTATTTCTGGACAACCTTTAGAGATAGGATGGACGGGTAAATTATGGGCAATGAAACAGGGAATAAAAGAGGCTACCGAGAAATTTGCACCCGATTATTTTCTCTTCACCGATGCCGATATTGCCCACGCACCAGATAATTTAACCCAATTAGTTACTAAAGCAGTACAGGAAAAACAAGCGTTAGTTTCCCTGATGGTGTTGCTACGCTGTGACAGTTTTTGGGAAAAATTTCTTATTCCTGCCTTTGTTTTTTTCTTCGAGAAACTCTATCCTTTTCCCCTAGTTAATAATCCTAATTCCCCGATAGCTGCCGCCGCTGGGGGTTGCATTTTAATTCGCCGAGATATTCTAGAAAAAATTGGCAGTATTGATATTCTTAAACAAGCTTTAATTGATGATTGTTCTTTGGCGATTGCGGTTAAAAAATATCTGCAAAATCACCCAGAAAATAACGAGAGTTCCATCTGGTTAGGATTAACAGAAAGCACCTATAGTCTCCGTCCCTATCCCGATTTAGCCAGCATTTGGAATATGGTAGCCCGCACCGCCTTCACACAACTAAATTACTCAACACTTTGGTTAATCGGCACAATTTTCGGGATGTTTTTAACCTATTTAGCCGCCCCCTTGGGCTTAATCTGGGGATTGGTCTTAAAAGAAACATCAATTATCATAATTAGCGCCGTCACCTTATTACTAATCGCCCTTTCCTATAGCCCGACTTTAAGACTATATAAATTATCCCCCCTGCGGGCTTTAACTTTACCCCTAATTGCCCTCTTTTATAGTTTAATGACCGTCGATTCTGCCCTGCGTTATTGGCGCGGCCAAGGGGGAGGTTGGAAAGGGCGAGTTTATCCTAATTAGGGTTTGCTGAATAATGGTAAAACCCTTTAAAAATAGGGCTTTTGACCTGTTAAAATTGGAACCTTTAAAAACCCAGCATTATCCTTTTACAGTACAATAATTAGTAGTAGGGTGCGCCCTTCGATAGCGTAACGCATCAAATAAATTAATGATAGATAAGAACTCTTGCAAATTAATTATATGTTATAATAAAGTTAAATTAATGATAGGTGTGGTGCGTTACGATGGATTGTTAGATTTAAGTTTAAGCAGAGATTGTCGCCGTCTAACGCACCCTACGTTTTACTTGCAACGCACCAAATAAATTAATGATAGGTGTGGTGCGTTACGACGGATTGTTAGATTTAAGTTTAAGCAGAGATTGTCGCCGTCTAACGCACCCTACGTTTTACTTGCAACGCACCAAATAAATTAATGATAGGTGTGGTGCGTTACGACGGATTGTTAGATTTAAGTTTAAGCAGAGATTGTCGCCGTCTAACGCACCCTACGTTTTACTTGCAACGCACCAAATAAATTAATGATAGGTGTGGTGCGTTACGACGGATTGTTAGATTTAAGTTGAAGCAGAGATTATCGCCGTCTAACGCACCCTACGTTTTACTTGCAACGCACCAAATAAATTAATGATAGGTGTGGTGCGTTACGACGGATTGTTAGATTTAAGTTTAAGCAGAGATTATCGCCGTCTAACGCACCCTACGTTTTACTTGCAACAAGGAAATAATTCACAATTTAAGGAAGTCCCAAACAATAGAACGCCCCCCAGTAACGATAATCCTGAAAAGGCACTGCGTCGGGAGCAAATTCGTCAAGCCACTTGATCAATTCGCCGATTTTCTCATAATTAGCTCCAGCAGCATTGACGTTGGGATCCTTAGTTTGGCGCATTTGTCGCCAAGTCTGGAAAGCCTGCTGATAATCGACTGTCAAACGGTCCCGCCAGTCTTTTTGGCAAGTCTCCCGCATCGCTTGACGAGCCTGATGTAGAGCCGTTAAACGTTCCTCTCCGGCCCGCCGTGCGCGGTGGTACTCCCGCGAAAACAGCGCCGTCGCTCGATCAGCCACCGCCCAATGGCTACTGATCACAGCACGAGCGCCCCCCAGCAGAAAGCCTGTACCTAAGCTGAGGGGTTCGTCCAGTAATTCCGGTCGCAGGTTTCCCTCTTCATCTCGGGAAGTGGCAAAACTGAGACCGGTTTCACAACAGGAGAGAAACACTTCCGATAATTCGGGAAAACGCCACAGGGGACTAAGCAAATCCCGGAGGGTGACTTTTTGCTCCCCGTCTAGGACGAGGTGGGAGTTGAGGGGATCATCGGGGCGGCTGGTGGCGTGGTGGCTGGAGAGCAAAGCCTGTACTTGTTTCAGCAATTGCAGATAAGAGTCGGGGGTGACTGTGCGCCCCTGTAGCCGCCGTTGGCGAGGCACATTCCAGGTTTGGGCGACCCACTCACACTCTAGGGGAGTATAGGGCAAATCCTCTGTGGTGTTTTCCACAATCCCCAGGGTGTGGGGAGTCGGTTGCGATCGCTCTTGGCACAGTCCGAGAATTTTCGTACTGGGGACAAACTGAAGGCGAAAGCGATCGCCCAGTAGTTGACCTTGGGCGGTGGGTAGAAGGTCGAAGGGAATTTGGTGCAGGAACAGGTGGGGAATCAGAATTAACTCAGTGATGCCCTGGAGGTGCTGTTGGATGAGGGTGTCGAATTGCAGGCGGGCTGCCAGTTCTTGCAGACGAGTGGCCATAGCTTGGTGCCACTCATCCCGACGCTGCTGGCGGGATTGGGGGGTCTCTGCTTGATTAATCTCAATGTAGGGGATAACCCAGTTGACGATCAGCCAGTTTTGCAGGTCGTTGGCGGACTCCGGGGGATTGGGAATAGTGTGGCAGTTGACCCATTCCCCGCCATCCTGGGAGGGGCGACGCAGGACAAAGATGTGGGTATGGGTGGCGGTGGTGTAGAAGCTGAGGAGGGCAGTCTGGGGGGATGGAAGCAGCGCCGTTAGCTCATCGAGTCGGGGTTGGGGTTGGGGTTGCTGAAGTTGGGCGGTGATGGCATCAAAGCGGTAGAGAGCGTCCCAGGCTTGACGTTCAGCGGCTTCGGCGGCGTGGAGTTGTTCCGGGGCAAAGCTGGCGCGGGTGTTACCGATGGGGGCGGGTTGGGGTTTCTGGGGGAATCCGGGCTGGTCGAGGGGTTTTTGACGGAGTTGGGATTGGATCTGACGGCTTTCCTTAACCTGCTGATACCAGGCTTGGATCTCTGGGGGAACGCGCCCATCGGCGTAGAGGTCGCCCACAGCGATGAGGTCGGCGAGGCGTTTGGAGCGGGAACGTTCGACGGTTCGCAGCGCCAGGGAGAGGTCGCCTTGGTTAACGGCGGCTTGGATCAGGTTTTCATAAACACCGATGGACTCGCGGACAATCTCTTGGCGAAGGGCTTCACTGGTTGCCCAGGCGCGGCTTTGTTCAACGGCTTCCACGGCGACGGTGTAGCCTTCTAGGGCAATGTCCCACCAACCCTGCTGGAAACCGATATCGCCTAAGTTGCGCCCAGTTCTCAGGGTGTCAGCAGGTAAGAGAGCGGGGTTGAGAAAGGAAAGTGCTTCTCGATAATTGGCGATCGCCCGTTCTAGGTTGGCTACCGGCTCTTTCCCTAGTTCGGCTTGGGTGCGGTAGGCATTGCCCAGATTATTGAGGGTTTGGGCTAAATCCCTCTCTAATCCCGGTTGGCGGCGGATGGTGGTGGCTTCGGTATAGGCGGCGATCGCCCGTTCTAGGTTGGCTACCGGCTCTTTCCCTAGTTCGGCTTGGGTGCTGTAGGCATTGCCCAGATTAGTGAGGGTTCCGGCTAAATCCCTTTCTAATCCGGGTTGGCGGTAAGTTGTGGTGGCTTCGGTGTAGGCGGCGATCGCCCGTTCTAGGTTGGCTACCGGCTCTTTCCCTAGTTCGGCTTGGGTGCCGTAGGCTACGCCCAGATTATTGAGGGTTCCGGCTAAATCCCTTTCTAATCCGGGTTGGCGGCGGATGGTGGTGGCTTCGGTGTAGGCGGCGATCGCCCGTTCTAGGTTGGCTACCGGCTCTTTCCCTAGTTGGGCTTGGGTGCGGTAGGCATTGCCCAGATTATTGAGGGTTTGGGCTAAATCCCTTTCTAATCCCGGTTGGCGGCGGATGGTGGTGGCTTCGGTATAGGCGGCGATCGCCCGTTCTAGGTTGGCTACCGGCTCTTTCCCTAGTTGGGCTTGGGTGCGGTAGGCTAGGCCCAGATTATTGAGGGTTAGGGCTAAATCCCTTTCTAATCCCGGTTGGCGGAAGATGGTGGTGGCTTCGGTATAGGCGGCGATCGCCCGTTCTAGGTTAGCTACCGGCTCTTTCCCTAGTTGGGCTTGGGTGAGGTAGGCATTGCCCAGATTAGTGAGGGTTCCGGCTAAATCCCTTTCTAATCCGGGTTGGCGGCGGATGGTGGTGGCTTCGGTGTAGGCGGCGATCGCCCGTTCTAGGTTGGCTACCGGCTCTTTCCCTAGTTCGGCTTGGGTGCTGTAGGCTACGCCCAGATTATTGAGGGTTGTGGCTAAATCCCTTTCTAATCCCGGTTGGCGGTAGATGGTGGTGGCTTCGGTGTAGGCAGCGATCGCCCGTTCTAGGTTGGCTACCGGCTCTTTCCCTAGTTGGGCTTGGGTGAGGTAGGCATTGCCCAGATTATTGAGGGTTCCGGCTAAATCCCTTTCTAATCCCGGTTGGCGTTCAGTTGCAGCACAAAATTCGTATCCATAGACGGCAATGGCTAGGTTAATGAGTGGATTACCTTTAGTAAACCTAGAAAAAGCATCAGCAAGACGATAGAGGAGTACCCCTAGTCCGTAAGTTTCCTCTGGACTGGCTTGTTCCTTGGTATCATTTCCCCAAGCACGGAGGAGGTTAACTAAGTTTTCATCTAAGAGATGGAGGTTATTGTCGAGCAGGGGATAAATTGCTTGGCGGTTTCCGCGACTTTCCTCGACAGTTTGCAGTAGGGTTTGTAAAAAACTGCCGTAGGGGTCTTGGTTGTCTCTTGGTGGGTCTAAAATTTGCTCTAACTGTTGCGCCATATTCAGCAACCATCTCCCGTTATTGCTTTGTCCTTGCTGTTCTAAGAAGTCTGCATACTGCTTCATCACAGCGACTAAGCCTGCATCAAGTAATTCCGCATTAGCTTGTAATAGCGCTGGTTCCAGACCATTTTCGCACTGGAGGAGCGCTTGGATTAGGGCTAAGTAAGCTTCTATTCTTGCTTCGTTCATGATTGGTTTTAGGTTTTAGTAGGGTGCGTTAGCGATAGCGTAACGCACCAAATAAATTAATGATAGATGTGGTGCGTTACGACTGGTTCCTGACCATTTTCGCACTGGAGGAGCGCTTGGATTAGGGTTAAGTAAGCTTCTATTCTTGCTTCGTTCATGATTGGTTTTAGGTTGTAGTAGGGTGCGCCCTTCGATAGCGTAACGCACCAAATAAATTAATGATAGATGTGGTGCGTTACGACGGATTGTTAGATTTAAGTTTAAGCAGAAATTGTCGCCGTCTAACGCACCCTACATTTTACCATTTGGGGATGGGGAGTGAGTGCGATTATCTGTAGTGCGATCATGGATTTTAAGCTATAATCAAAGATGTTGATTTATCCCATGAAGTTTTTAGTAGGGTGCGCCCTTCGATAGCGTAACGCACCAAATAAATTAATGATAGATGTGGTGCGTTACGACGGATTGTTAGATGATTGAGTAGGGGCGAAGCATTCGGACAATAACCTATTACTGAAACCCTAGATTTCCTATCCGAATGCTTCGCCCGTACCCCGAATTTTTCTCTAGCAAACTCAATTGGGGATGGGGGGTGAGTGCGATCATGGATTTTAAGCTATAATCAAAGATGTTGATTTATCCCATGAAGTAACAATGTTATCCATTAATCTAGATCGAGAAACCGAGAACTATCTAGCAGACATCATTTCCGAAGAGAATATTAGCTCAGAAGAACTTCTGAAAAAACTCATTTACGAACATTGGCAAAGCTTAAAACCGCGTAAAACTTTATTACAACGCCGGGGAGGTCATCCTCAGCATCTTTTAGAAAATGCTCCACCTGATTTGTCATTGCGAGAAAACCGCAAAAAAGTAGTGGCAGAATATATCCAAAACCACCATCAGCAAGATCATTCATGACAAATTATCCCCCCAAAATTATTACAGATAGCAGTATTTTATTCGCCTATTACAGTTCCCAAGATATAGTTATTTCAACTAAGAATGAGACAAGACTCACCTATCTCACTATTATTGTCAGTAAGCACTCCCGCAGGGGCGAAGCATTCGGATAAGAAATCTACGGTTTCAGCGATAGGTTATTGCCCGAATGCTTCGCCCCTACAACCTTATTTGAAATGACTATATGTTACATTTGGGCGCAGGTTTCCCAGATGGCGAAAAGTGGGATATAATTACAAATGATAATAGTCAAAATTAAAAGGTAAGTATGCGCTATAAAGTAAGGTTACAAGAGAGCGAGGAAGGATATGCGATATGGTGTCCAAGTTTACCGGGGTGCTGGTCACAAGGGGAAACTAAAGAGGAAGCTTTAGAAAATATCAAGGATGCCATTCAACTCTACTTAGAGACAGTCGAAGAACTAAATAAAGATGACGAATCTCTTTATGTAGAAGTTGGATAATTATGCCAAAACTTCCAGGAATAAATCATTTAAGAGCAATTCAGGCCTTAGAAAAAGCAGGTTTTCAAGTCATTAGACAAGGTAAACATATTACGATGGCGAATGGGAAGCGTATTATTGTCATTCCTAGAGCCAATCCGGTTAATGCTTATACTATGGCTGGAATTGTTAACGATGCTGGATTGACCATTGAAGAATTTAAAAAGCTTTTATAGCTTTTCGACAATTATTTTAATACTTTTCATGATTATTTTTTAAATACATTTTCCCAATTCATCAAGCAAATCCATCGCCACCTCTAGCCAGTCCACCGCACCCTCTGAAGACGGCTCAGGCGTTGCTTCCCTTACCCCTTCCGGACGCGAGACTAAGGGTTTAAAATTCTCATGATTCTCGCTGGCCTTCTCTTCTAAAAAGTCCCCTAATAGCGTCGGACGTTCATACTCCAACCGATAGTCCAATACCCAGTTTAACACTGTGATTACCTCCGATCGCTGTTCCACTGACCAGCCTTGTTTATCGATATACTGCGCCATGATTTGCTGACAGTTTTCCCACCGACGGTAAGCCTCCCACAGCGCCGATATAGGTTTCCTCATGGACAAAGACACCGCGCCGCCTTCTGGGAAATCCTGACGCAGGTCCGAACTCAACAGAACCCCAGTTAACCAAGCTCCTCCTTCCCCTAACTCGATTAAAATATAGGCCAATGTTGCTGGATTTAGGTCAATTTCGACCCTAATTTGGCTTAAATCGAACAGTTCTTCACCAGAGTCTTGAGGAATCAATACAGCTTCCAGTTTACCTAGCTTGGGTAGTACCACTTGAGCATTATCAGCCGCCGCAGCATCTACCTCTATCCCATGCTCTTCTAGATAATCTGTCAGCACCGCCGCCGCTAAGGTGTTCTGGCGAAATTCCCCAACGCTGGGATAGGGAACCCAAACAGAGTCGGCTAAATCTGTTTTAGGGTCTAAACCCGCAAGTTTAGCTAACTCAACCAGATCATCTGTATCTGCATTAGCAAGACGCAGGTACAGTTCTTCAACTTCTCGAATAAAATCTGCATCACTCATAACGTAATACCTGACGACTTAGATAGGGCTGGGTTTTATGCTTTAAAAATAACTTAGCTACTGCTAACTCAAATACGTTTAATTTGTGTCCAGAAATATCATCTTTAAATAAATTTTCTAAACCCGTAATCACAACCTGACGCATTTCATGAGTAAATGTCGCTTCAACGCTCCAGGGAACACCCGCAATTAACATTTTACCCAGGGAATCCGCTAATTCCCCAATCAAAACAGGCTCACCTGTCCTATTCTCGAACACCCACACAGGCTGATTATTTGCTCCCTTGTGACTAATTTGCGCTATTTTAAGCTGAAACTTATCCCCCTGGGACTCTTTCTGACGCTGTTCTCCAACTCCCTTTAAGCTTGCTTTCGATAAATCAGGAGTTATAGAGCCTTCTAGTTGAGACTTGTTTTCCTGTTCTCCCCCTAACTGACGTTCAATTTGCAACTCCCTTGCTAAAATCTGTTTCAACGCCTCATTTCTCAACTCAGAAGGCATTTGGCCATTCTCCAGTTTTAAGCGTAACTCTCCCCCCCGCAAACCAAACTTAACCCGTCCAAAGCGAAAATCAAGCCACTGCTGATTAAAAATAATCCGCACCGATAGGGAAAACGCCTCTGGATCAGACTTTTTCAAAAGCGAAAAAACACCCTTAGACTCAGGCGCAAGGGGTTCTCCCAAAATCTCCAAGTGCAGACATTCAGGACACTTATTGTCATATTCTGTTACCGCGATCGCCCTTGATTGCTTAGCCATCATCCTAGGCCTTTCAAACCCTTAACTATAATAATTGTACTGTATGTGGGGTTTGCGGCAAACAATTTGTTGTTTTGCTAATAAAGTCCCAAAACCATTTTTTAGCAAAGCTGCTACCGATATTCAGCCAGCCCTAATTAGCTAGAGCAAGCCTCAAGAATTCCTAGCAAATTGACTAAGGGGTTATCTTAATGCTTGCTGCTATCAGCTTAATTTTCTTCCTCCACTTCGGGGGTTGGTTGTGGTAAACGAGCGATAAAATCTTTCATTTTGGGATGATTAAACATTTTCTCCGTGTCTTGCAGAAGACGTTGACCCCAGAGATTTTCCCCTAAAAATTCTAGACTGACATAACGACTATCGCTAGTGAGAGCGGCCTGAGCTAATTTGATGCCCTCCTCAGTTTTTCCTTGACTATAAATAGCCACCGCAATAGCTAACTGAGGTTCCAGCTGTTTAGGATCAATTTTCAAAGCGGCCCGCCAATGTTTAAGGGCCGCTTCCTTGTCACCCTGTTCGTATTTAACTAAACCAATATTATTAATAGCGGGCCAAAAATTTTTATCTTGACTAACAGCTTTTTCGTAAGCTGCGATCGCCGCAGGATATTGTGCTAACTTGAGATAGGAATTACCGAGATCAAAAAGAGCGGGGGAGATATCGGGTTTCATTTGCAAACCCGCTTCAATCTGGGCAATAGCAGACTTGTAATCTTGATTCTGAAAATAGGCACTACCGAGGGAAAATTTAATATTAGCGTGGGCATCGGCGGGAGCAAGAGCCAAAGATTGATTTAATGCCTCGATACCGAGTTGCACCTGATCGTCTTGCAGATATAAACTACCGAGAATAAACCAAGTTTGATAGAGATGGGGGGCTAACTGCACCGCTAACTTAGCCCGTCCGAGGGCCGCATCGGTACGGCGAAAACGAGCTAATTGGATGGCATCTTCGGCCATTTCAATTCCCGCTTGTTCCATCTGTTCTAACTCCGGTTCGATGGCGTAGGGGAGTAGCGCTTGGGAAAAAGCCAGCGGGCTGCCAGCGACGAAAAAAACGAGCAAAGAAATGATTAATTGAAGTTTTGGCACAGTTTACCCCCGCGATAGGCCTTTTTTAATCAGTCTATCTCGCTTGGGAGTTGTTGGCTAAAGAAACAACAAAGGCAACTCTAGAGACGTTAGTATATAACCAATTAACTTTCGGCTCATCGATGGCAATAACCGTGTTGGGAAAATCAAATCGCCCCCTATTTTGGATATTCGGACTCATGGCTAGTGGTTTTCTGGCGGTGGGAGTGGTTTCTTATCGCTTGCTGCAAACACCTCCTCCTAGCCTAGAATTGGCGAAAATGACCGTTCCTGCTCGACGGGAAACCCTCGCTGTGGAAATTAAAGCTAGTGGTAGGGTGGAACCAATCCAAAGTGTCAACATTAGCCCGAAAAACCCTGGCCGATTAGTGCGATTATTGGTAGATCAGGGCATGATTGTTAAAAGGGGACAAACCCTCGCTGTCATGGATAATTTAGAGGTGTATGCCCAAGGGATGCAGTCAGAAGCGCGTCTGCGGGAAGCTCTAGCCAGTCTGGAACAGGCTAAACGCAGCATTCCTGAAGATATCCGCCAATTACAAGCCCGATTTTATCAGGCCCAGGCCAGTTATAAGCAATTAGAAGCCCGTTTAGCTCAGGCCAAAGAAAGAATTCCCAAAGATTTAGACCAGCTGCAAGCTCAGGTACAAGCAGCCCAATCCCGTTTTCGACTAGCAGAAAATCGGGTTAAACGCAATGAAAATTTAGTCCGGGAAGGGGCGATCGCTCAAGACCAATTTGATGCCGTCCTCAATGAATATCTCAATGCTAAAGCCAATTTAGACGAATCGATCCGCCGTTTGGAACAAGCAGATAAAACTGCTTCCCCAGAAGTGGCCGGAATTGAGCAGGAAATGATCCGAGCAGCAGCAGCGATCGCAGAAGCGAAATTTGCCCTCGAACAACGCCAAAAAACCCAAGAAACCGAGCTTGCTCGACTAGAATCATCTGTAGCGGCCGCCAGGGCCGATTTAGAGCAAATCAAGATTCAATACCGCGATACAGTCATTACTGCTCCCTTTGATGGCATCGTCACCCAAAAATACGCCACCGAGGGTTCTTTTGTCACTCCCACCACTTCGGCCTCCAGTACCGCTTCCGCCACTTCCACCTCGATTATCGCCCTGGCATCGGGATTGGAAGTGATTGCTAAAGTGCCGGAAGTAGATGTGGGTTTATTGCAGCGCGGCCAACCAGTGCGAATTGTCGCCGATGCTTTTCCTGAAGAAGTCTTTGAAGGTCGAGTTATTCTCGTGGCTCCTGAAGCAATTATCGAGGATAATGTTACTTCTTTTGAAGTGAGAATCGGTTTGGTGACGGGACGGGACAAACTCAAATCGAAAATGAATGTGGATGTAACTTTTGTCGGCCAGCAGTTAGATAATGCCCTCGTCGTGCCGACTGTCGCCATTGTCACCCGGGAAGGCAAGTCAGGGGTTTTAGTTCCCGATGCCGAAAATAAACCCAGTTTTCAACCCGTTTTGATCGGTTTGGTCTTAGACGATAAAACCCAAATTTTATCAGGTTTGGAAGCTGGAGAAAAGGTCTTTATCGATCTCCCCGAAGGAGCCGAAGATACCTCGAAAACTAATCAAAAATCTCAATAATTTTTCTTAACAAATATCTCCAAATTGTCTTTTTTCTGATCGGGCAGGAGTCAGGATTCAGGAGACAGGATTCAGGAGACAGGATTCAGGATTCAGGAGGTTATTTTATTTATTCTCCCCACACCCCACACCCCACACCCCACTGATAACTGATATGTTTATCATCGAAAGTTTAAAAATGGCCGTCTCCACCCTAGGGGCCAATAAAGTGCGTAGCGGCCTGACTATGCTAGGGATTATCATCGGTAACGCTTCAGTAGTGGCCATGATCGGTATTGGCCAAGGGGCGCAAACCTTAGCCAATGACCAGTTTGCTAACTTGGGACCCAATACCATTTTTGTGGTGCCAGGGTCGCGACAAGCACGCAATACCACCGTTAATTTACCGAAAACCTTGGTTTTAGCCGATGCTCAGGCGATCGCCGAACAGGTTCCCACCGTCGCTGAAGTCGCCCCGGAAATAAACGCTCGTTTCCTGATTTCCCATCGTAATCGCAACATGACGGCTCTAGTCACGGGAAGCACCCCAGAATACGCTTCTGTCCGCAATTTTACCCTAGAAAAAGGTCGTTTTATCAATAATATCGATCTAGCCCGCAACAAACGGGTAACAGTGATCGGCACTGAAGTGGCAGCGCAACTTTTTCCCACCCAAAATCCCCTTGGTCAACAGCTGCGGATCAAAAATCTCAGTTTTGAGGTGATCGGGATTTTAGAGGCGAAAGGCTCCTTTTTTGGCAATAATCAGGATGAAATGCTGATTATTCCCCTTAGCACCATGAACTCGCAACTGGTGGGCAAAACCGGACCCTACGGTGTCGAGTTGAGTTGGATTAGTCTCACCGCGCGATCGGGGGAGGAAATCCGCGCCGCTAAGTTCCAAATCCAGAATCTCCTGCGTTTACGCCATAAAATCGTCGCTGAGGATGATTTTCGCGTCGAAACTGCTAAACAGATGATCGAAATCTTCGCCACGATTACCCAGGGTCTCACCCTACTTTTGGCTTTAATCGCCGGTATTTCCCTGATTGTCGGTGGTATCGGGGTAATGAATATTATGCTCGTTTCGGTTTCGGAAAGAACCGGGGAAATCGGACTAAGAAAAGCGATCGGAGCCAGAGAACAGGATATTCTCTTACAATTTCTGATTGAATCAACTCTCGTTTCCATCGCCGGCGGTGCGCTTGGTATTCTCGTCGGTGCAGGAGCGATCGTTCTCGTCTCCAGTTTCTCTCCCCTGGCCGCCACTGTTTCCGCCACCGCCGTCGCCCTGTCTTTGAGCGTTTCCACGGGTATTGGTCTCTTTTTTGGCGTTTTTCCCGCCTATCGTGCCTCTAAATTGGAGCCGATTGTCGCCCTCAGAAGTGTATAGTTTTTTAAAGGTTTTTCGGGGACGTTTTTGGCAAGGATTGCTTTTATAGCTAGGTTGGGGTCTAATGTCTGGGACGGATTTGATAATCCCGATAACGACGATAATCATTGAGAATGCGATCGTGATCAAAGCATAAAGGTTGGGGGAATTCCCAGAGATGAAAAATCCCGACTTTTTTGGCATCATCGGCAGCGATCGGTTGGCCTTTTGCCGTGGCGATAAAAACGATACTAATGGTGTGTTGACGCGGATCGCGGTTAGGATCGGAATAGACGTGAAATTGCTCGATTAACTGCACCTGCAAACTGATTTCCTCGTAAGCTTCCCGAATGGCCGCCGTTTCCACCGATTCGCCGTAGTCCAGGAATCCCCCCGGAATTGCCCAGCCAAAGGGCGGATTTTTTCTCTCAATTAGTACGATCGGACGGTGGGGCGAGTCGATCAGTTCGATGATAATATCAACAGTGGGGGCAGGATTGCGATAGGTTGTCATTTTTTTCAGTTATCAGTGAACAGTTAAGTAAGTAGTTATAATTAAATTGAAGATAGATTTTGCCTCTGATCCCCCCTGCCCCCCTTGATAAGGGGGGTGCCGATAGGCGGGGGGATCCCCCCTGCCCGCCTTGATAAGGGGGGTGTCTGACAACTTTTAACACCTACCTACTTATCAGTAATCGGTGAATAATTTCATTTAAGACTCATAACCTTGAAATCGAATCATTTCTAACCAGTCACTGATCAGGGATCACTAATAAGGAGGGGAATAAAAGTTGTTAGAAAATGCCAAGAAAATTACGGTTATAGGTGGGGGAATTTGGGGACAAACTCTCGCTAATTTGGCTAGACTTAATCACTTAGCTGTTAGGGTTTGGTCGCGTCATACTGGGGAAGATTTAGGGGCTATTATAGCAGATACTGAGGTAATTATTTCAGCAGTTTCGATTAAAGGAGTTGTTCCAACGATCGAAAAATTACAGCAATTACAATTAAATTCTCCCACAATTATCGTCACCGCTACTAAAGGATTAGAGCCAATCACCACTCGTACCCCCTTTCATCTTTGGAATCAAGCTTTTCCCGCTAATCCCCTTGTGGTTCTTTCCGGTCCCAATTTAGCTAAAGAAATTAATCAAGGGTTACCCGCTGCGACGGTGGTAGCAAGTTATCAGCAAAAAGCGGCAATATTGTTACAAAAATTATTATCTGGAGAATCTTTTCGGGTTTATCTGAATAGCGATCCCTTGGGAACAGAGTTAGGTGGCACTTTAAAAAATGTCATGGCGATCGCTTCTGGGGTTTGCGATGGTTTACAGTTAGGTACTAATGCCAAATCTGCCCTGTTAACTCGCGCTTTACCGGAAATAGTTCGGGTGGGAACTTGTCTAGGAGGTTGTCAAGAAACTTTCTTCGGTTTATCGGGTTTAGGGGATTTATTAGCCACCTGTAATAGTCCTTTATCTCGCAATTATCAAGTGGGTTATCAATTAGCTTTAGGTTTATCTTTGCCTGAGATTTTAGGGAAGTTAGAGGGAACTGCCGAGGGAATAAATACCACAGAAGTTTTGATGAGAATTGCCCAAGAAAAAAATTTATATGTACCGATTACCTGCCAAGTTGAGCGTCTTTTGCGCGGGGAAATTTCTCCCCAAGTTGCCGTTTATGAATTAATGCGTCGGGATTTAAAATCAGAATTTGATTAAGAGACAAGAGATTTTTCAGTGATCAGTAATCAGTTAGTCAGAGCTTTCTTAACAAAAAGAGAAGAAACTTAAAAAAAGGGGAACCGATTGATAGGTATAGTTTTGAAAGAAGGAATCAAGGTGGAGGTAAGCAAAAAATGGAGAAATGGGCAGCCCAAGAATTACAGTATGCAGACCTAGGGGACACGAGAAGAAAGAAAAGGTTAATCAGTATCGTGGAAAACTTGGCTAGGCAACCTAGTACAAGTGTGTCATAAGCCTCGGCAAATCTAGCCGCCGCAAGTGCCACATCTGATTTTGGGAATTAACCCTATTTTCAACCTTTAGCAGTCAAAATGATGGCTTCTCTTGGGGTTTTTTTAGGTAGAAAAGGCGACGGTGAACCTAGTGTTAAAACTATTTGGTTAGGACTGGGAAGGTTAGATGATATCAGCCAGACTTGGAAACTATCTGATCAAATTATTTTCCCCATAGAACCCCCTTGAGCAATCTTGCACACTTTTCTCTTTTTGTCAAATTTTATGTTAAGAAAGATGCGACTAATGGATAGGAAGACCATGAATAAAGAAAAATGGTATTAATAGGGAGCTAACTGCGAAATTAGCCTACAAAACCTGAAAAAATCTCCCACAAACATGGCGAGGACAAGCATGAATACAATTAGTAATTTTTTAGCTAGTGCTATTGTCGGCGGCTGGATTATGACCATGGCAGTTTTTGCTATTCAAAATATCCAACCAGTTTCTTTGAAGTTTCTACAATTTGAGTCAATTAAAGTACCTATCGGTGTTTTATTGGCTTTTTCTTTGGGAATTGGATTTTTTATGGCCGCATTTATCCCCGCTTTTTTGAGAAAGTCGAAAAAATCTCCTCGCAGTCGTTTTCCTCCCCCACAACCGGGGTTAGACGAGTTTGATTTTTAGATAGGGTTTGCGGCAAAAAGTTTGTTGGTGGGGTTAGGAGTCAGTAGCCGGTCGTCAGTAGCCGGTCGTCGGTCGTTTCAGGCTTTGTTGCCCTGCTTTTTTGTACCAGTTTGCGTACTATAAAAAGAATAATGCCAGGTTTTTGAATGTCCCAATCCTATATTCGCAGCATGAACATGGGATTTTAACAGGTCAAAAGCCTTATTTTAAAAGGGTTTTACCATTATTCAGCCAGCCCTATCTAGGTCAGCCCCTAATCACTTAAATTCTGAACAAAAACGCCAATTCAAGTCTGAATTGGCGCGATAATCGCTTCTAATGCCGTTGAATCTTTAGGGTGTTTCAATCCCTAATAGGGATTAACATTAATTGGAATAACAATAGAGTGAGGAACAATAAGCATATTTACCGTTTCAATCCCTATTAGGGTTTAAGATTAATTGGAACCTCCTATTGGTTTTCGCTCTTTTATTATAGCACGTTGTTTCAATCCCTATTAGGGTTTAAGATTAATTGGAACAAAAATTCTCTTAAGCGAGCCTCGGTCATGACATTGTTTCAATCCCTATTAGGGTTTAAGATTAATTGGAACACGGAGCTTTTAATTTTGAGCCGATGATTTTGATGTTTCAATCCCTAGTAGGGTTTAAGATTAATTGGAACATGATGTCCGATCTCCGTGAATCAGGAGCCTTAGGTTTCAATCCCTAGTAGGGTTTAAGATTAATTGGAACACAAAAGCCGCTTAATCAAGCCAAAAATCGAAGCCGTTTCAATCCCTAGTAGGGTTTAAGATTAATTGGAACTCCGCCTCCCGGACCCGTTCCTCAGTCGTCTTAACGCGTTTCAATCCCTAGTAGGGTTTAAGATTAATTGGAACGGTGTTTTGTCGCGGGGGGATTTGTGTTCTCCAGGGTTTCAATCCCTAGTAGGGTTTAAGATTAATTGGAACGTATAATGATCGATCGCCTCCCCGATCACGTTGTATTTCAATCCCTAGTAGGGTTTAAGATTAATTGGAACACGGAGCTTTTAATTTTGAGCCGATGATTTTGATGTTTCAATCCCTAGTAGGGTTTAAGATTAATTGGAACAATTAGGTGATTTACTTAAAGTAATCGCACAAGGGTTTCAATCCCTAGTAGGGTTTAAGATTAATTGGAACTTTATGAGCCTTCTCGATAGTTTTTTTCTCGATTTGTTTCAATCCCTAGTAGGGTTTAAGATTAATTGGAACCCTCCTAAAGCCCCCATTAGGGGGCATAAAATATCGTTTCAATCCCTAGTAGGGTTTAAGATTAATTGGAACAATAAAAAAGGGCATTTGGTAAATTCTGAGGGAAAGTTTCAATCCCTAGTAGGGTTTAAGATTAATTGGAACCTTTGGTAGGGCGGACTTTTACCGAGAGGACTGCGGGGTTTCAATCCCTAGTAGGGTTTAAGATTAATTGGAACTCCATTAGAGAAAGTATAAACAGTGAAGCCATTAATGTTTCAATCCCTAGTAGGGTTTAAGATTAATTGGAACACGACTAGGGTTAATGGCATGGTGAGACAGGTGGCGTTTCAATCCCTAGTAGGGTTTAAGATTAATTGGAACGTGTTTTTGAGGTGTTGGCTAATCCCTATTCTTCTGTTTCAATCCCTAGTAGGGTTTAAGATTAATTGGAACAACAACCAGCATTTCATAGTGTCTTGTTGCGGAGGTTTCAATCCCTAGTAGGGTTTAAGATTAATTGGAACACCGGCGGGGGCGGCCAGACTGATTCAGATACCTTGTTTCAATCCCTAGTAGGGTTTAAGATTAATTGGAACCTTAAAAAGGAAGTAATGACAAGTCAACTTTATACTTTGTTTCAATCCCTAGTAGGGTTTAAGATTAATTGGAACGTCGCTCGATGCGATACATTGCCATTCCGCATCAGTTTCAATCCCTAGTAGGGTTTAAGATTAATTGGAACAAGACGGAAGCTGATCGGTGGTTTACTCATTGTTGTTTCAATCCCTAGTAGGGTTTAAGATTAATTGGAACTCCTCTATCTCTCAGGGCAGTGCACAAGAAAAGAAGTTTCAATCCCTAGTAGGGTTTAAGATTAATTGGAACATTGCGATCGGCGACTTACAGATCAAGGTGGCGGGTTTCAATCCCTAGTAGGGTTTAAGATTAATTGGAACAATCGCTGGCAGCGCCCAAGCTCAAGTAATCAAGTTTCAATCCCTAGTAGGGTTTAAGATTAATTGGAACTCTTGATCATCATCGCTGTTTTCCCCTGAGATGAGTTTCAATCCCTAGTAGGGTTTAAGATTAATTGGAACGTGATAAGTTTTGGCAGTGAAGTGATCCAGTTCAGTTTCAATCCCTAGTAGGGTTTAAGATTAATTGGAACTAAATCCTGTCCTATCAATACTCTTAGTATTGTGTTTCAATCCCTAGTAGGGTTTAAGATTAATTGGAACAAAAGCTTAAATCTTCCTTAAGAGAATTTAGAATTTAGAATTTTGCCTAAAGTTTCAATCCCTAGTAGGGTTTAAGATTAATTGGAACTCTCAATTTTTTAAGATTCTTGGGGGGAAATGGTTTGTTTCAATCCCTAGTAGGGTTTAAGATTAATTGGAACCCCGGAACCCAGTCCCAGCAAGGGCGACAACGGTGACGTTTCAATCCCTAGTAGGGTTTAAAATTAATTGGAACCTGGAAAACAACAAAGCAAATCGCTGAAAATTTAGTTTCAATCCCTAGTAGGGTTTAAGATTAATTGGAACCTCGATTTTTGATCGCTTGCAGTGGGATAAGAAAAGTTTCAATCCCTAGTAGGGTTTAAGATTAATTGGAACTATCAATTGAGGAAAACCATTTATGGCTTTAGTAGTTTCAATCCCTAGTAGGGTTTAAGATTAATTGGAACACATCTCATATTTACACTTGCAGAAATTGAGCATTTATCGTTTCAATCCCTAGTAGGGTTTAAGATTAATTGGAACTTGACAACGGTAAAAACAAAGACTTTTCTCAGTCTCAAGTTTCAATCCCTAGTAGGGTTTAAGATTAATTGGAACGAGAATCTGTTAAAAATGTCCATCTGCTTTTTAATCAGTTTCAATCCCTAATAGGGTTTAAGATTAATTGGAACTCGGCAATTTTGGCATAAGCCAAAGCATATCGCCCTTTCAATCCCTAATAGGGTTTAAGATTAATTGGAACAGATAATAATTGTAAATGCCTAGTAATTTCAAAAAACTTTCAATCCCTAATAGGGTTTAAGATTAATTGGAACCCTTTACCATCCTCGAATTCCCAATTAATAACAGACTTTCAATCCCTAATAGGGTTTAAGATTAATTGGAACCTATTGCCTAGTGTTTGCCCTCTTGTGAAAAAGCCTTTCAATCCCTAATAGGGTTTAGAGAACTCCATAAAAAAGATGATCCAATAGTCAAGTGGTTTGATAAGGGATTTCCACAAACCACTTTGGCAAATGGGGAAGTCGATTAATCTGTTTTTCCAACTCTGCCATT
>NZ_JACJSW010000072.1:0-3771 GCF_014698375.1 Microcystis flos-aquae FACHB-1344
ATTTGTCAAAAAGAAATGTTTATATGGTAAATATTATGAGAACTTTTCTGACTTTTCTTTAGCTATTTATGAATGTCTGAATGATGCCCATCTGAAACATAAAAAAGAACTGGATTCCTTGCTGACTCTACGATTTCAGAAGTTTAATAAATCTCAGATTATGAACGTCTAAAGTATAGCACTGTTCTTACTAGCCTTGCTCAAAGTCAAAACCGTCAATCTGAGCGAATTGGCAGTGGGATTTGGAGGTACAGCCCTGAAAGAGTCTAACTACAAAAGATTACAACGCTTTTTCCGAAATTTCGAGCTTGATTACTCCGCAATCGCCAAAATTGTCGTGGGTTGGCTGAATATCCCCCAACCTTGGCTGTTGAGTCTTGACCGGACAACGTGGGAGTAGGTCCCGCATTGCTACAACATCCTGACTGTAGGCATAGTCTCCGAGGGGGTTGCCATTCCCGTACTGTGGTGGATGCTCAAGAAGAAAAAAGGCAACTCGAACAGTGATGAGCGTAGGCGTTTCTTGGAGGAGATGCTCAAAATTTTTCCCGACGCTCAAATTCGTTGTCTGTGTGCCGACCGGGAGTTGATCGGTCAAGCTTGGTTACGTTATCTTCTCCTCGAACCTTCTCTGCCTTTCCGAATCCGGATTCGGGCTACCGACAAGATCGAACGGTCCGGGAAAGCCTTAGCGGCTCAAGTCGTTTTTGCCCATCTGGTTCGGGGAGAATCTCAACAACTCCAAGGGGATTGTCGGGTGTGGGGTGATCAGGTTTCCGTTGAAGCTCTGCGTTTGGACGACGGAGACCTCTTGGTAGTGATCGCTCCGACCCATACGGTCGGACTTGTTCGCGATTACGCTCTACGCTGGGGGATTGAAACCCTTTTCGGGATTCTCAAGACTCGTGGGTTTTGTTTGGAATCTACTCACTTTAGTGATCCCGATCGCCTTCGTAAGCTTTTTGCCCTGTTAACATTAGCTTTGGTTTGGTCTCTCAAGACTGGACTATGGCTTCATCAGCTTCATCCAATTCCGCTCAAGAAACATGGTCGTCGTGTTAAGAGTCTTTTTCGATTAGGTTTTGACCATCTCCGTCATCTGATTCTTAACCCTTCTCTGCCCAATTATCGCGATTTTCTTCATTCCCTACAATTTTTGTCCTGTACTTAGGATGCGAACACACTTATAGATAGCTATGGGAAGACTTTCCTTCGGCTACCCTAATAGCTTCTGTTGCTGATCGCGCTAAACTGAAGGGTATCGATCGCTAAATCAGTAGGCTATAAATCAGATGGTAGATAAAATCACTGCCAACGAGATATTGGAACGTTTACGAACCCTGAAACCCGAACTGGAGGAACGATACGCGATCGCTCGAATCGGCATTTTCGGCTCGGTAGCCAGAGAGGAAACCCGACCGACGAGCGATATAGATATAGTGGTATATATGCCCCCCGATCTGCTTAAAAGAGTCAGACTGAAAGCCGAACTAGAGAACCTATTCGGACGGGAAGTGGACGTGATCCGCTATCGGGATTCTCTGAATCCTTACCTCAAGGCGCGGATCGATCAAGAGGCTATCTATGTGTGATCGATCGCTTCTATTCGAGTTATTACTAGAGCTTGAAGAGGCGATCCGCCGGATCGAGCGGCGATTTACCCGGATTCAAAAAGCCGATGATTTCATCGCCGATGATGATGGACTCGATCGATTGGATGGCATCAGTATGATGTTGATCGCAATTAGTGAAAATATTAGAAGACTCGATCGGCTAATGGCAGAGAGTTTAGCGAATCGCTATCCGGAAATTCCTTGGTCGGAGATTAAGGGAATCAGAAATATTCTCGCCCACGATTATTTTGACATCGATCCAGAGGAAATTTATCGGATTTGTAGGGAGGATCTGGCGATTTTGAAGCGGGTACTCGGGAAAATACGTCACGACCTCTTGTAATTATCGAAATTTCCCAATCAAACTGCTCCGCTCGGTCTTCACCCCGACATTTTTGCTAGGTTAAAAATCGCTTGCAGGGTTTACGGTGATGGAAGAAAAAGAAACAGGACTAAATGAACGGGAACTAGAGTAAATTCTGGAAATGGCACGGGATGCGGCGGAAAAAGCCCGATCGATGGGCGAGGTAATTACAGAAAATTCAAAAAAATGGCGAGAAAGAGCGAAACAATCGCCGCAAGTGAGATCGGGTGGCTGAATTGACATACTCCCCCGTTAAACTTCGTTGTAACGGGGGATTCTTTCCACATCACTGTTAGAAATTCCGTGCTTCGACGAGACGGCTTAAATTCTCAATGTCTCCATTAAAAACCCAGAGGTCGGACTCTCTATTATGCGTTTGGGTCGGTTTCTGTTTGCCCAACAGTACCGTTGAGATAATTTCCCAAATATTGCCACCCTTTTTTAAGAATATTTATTGCTGCATTATGATCCCTGTCTAAGATTGTTTTACAGTTAGGACATTGATGAGTTCTAGTGCTTAATGATTTCTGAACTCTTGTGCCACAAACTGAACAATCTTGAGAAGTGAAATGGGGAGGGACAGCAATTGCCTTGAGCATCGGTATAAAATTCCTTTAACCCTAAGTCAATTCCTGTTATTTGTCCCGTTGGTTTATGGTATTCTTGCCGTTCTACGTCAATCAAAAACTGGCAATAATAACCGTCAGCACGTCTAACAACTCTTACCCGTTTAATCTGTTGCTCTGAATAATAAACTAATGTCTTTTGACTACACCATAAATCAAATTCTCCTGCTTTAAAACCATCAGTAAATCTGATTTTACGTCGCTCATCAGATAGTTTGTAGCCCGTTAGTTTGTATTCAAACGAACGGCTAGGCTTTTTGAACCGAGGAAAACCCTTTTTCCCTGGTATCTTAGCATGACAATTCTGGTAAAACCTATTAATTGATTGCCAGGCTCTATCAGCAGCCGATTGACGAGCTTGAGAGTTTAATTTATTAACCCATGGTGTCTCTTTATTGTTAGCTAGTACCGCACAAAGTTTTTGGAGATCATTGCGGGTTGTTCCTTTATTTTCTCTCCAATGACGAACACAAGAGTTACGCACAAACTGAGAAGTTCTGATAGCTTCATCTAGTCTTTGGTATTGTTCTGGTGTTCCGTTTTTTAACTTGGCTTCTACGACTAGCATTGATTAATCCTCGACCCTGGATAAATTAAGTATAACACAGTTTACCTACAAATGGTAGAATTAAAATCGTGCTTCGCAGTCAATATCTTGGTCGGATTTCATCCCCCGCAAAGGTTGATGTCTTGTCGAAAAATTTAGCGGGGGCATTCATCCGACATTTTAGGTAATTTTGACCGACTGATCCCCCCTGCCCCCCTTAATAAGCTATCCATTAGTCGGATCTTTCTTAACAAAAAGAGAAGAAACTTAAAAAAAGGGGAAACGATTGATAGGTATAGTTTTGAAAGAAGGAATTAAGGTGGAGGTAAGCAAAAAAATGGAGAAATGGGCAGCCCAAGAATTACAGTATGCAGACCTAGGGGACACCAGAAGAAAGAAAAGGTTAATCAGTATCGTAGAAAACTTGGCCAGTCAACCTAGTACAAGTGTGCCACAAGCCTCGGGAAATCTAGCCGCCGCCAGTGCCACCTACGACTTTTGGAATTCCCCCTATTTTCACCCCTCAGATATAATTGCCGCCCAAGCTAAAAGTACAGTAGAAAGAATCAAAGAACATCCAATAGTTTTGGCAGTTCAAGACACAACAAGTTTAGACTTTAC
>NZ_JACJSW010000073.1:0-35441 GCF_014698375.1 Microcystis flos-aquae FACHB-1344
CGCTCTTACAAACATCAAGAATGTGGATGATCTCCCGTTCCTGTTGCCTATTTACCTTTAGTTTGTACTGGTAGGTAAGCGTTATCACTGTCGTTCGTTTCGTGATGTACAATCAGATTATAACACTTACCGCCTAATATGTCAACTGATTACAATCATGAATTTAGCTCTGTTTATAAACTTACCGCTCACGTCGTATTCGTCATCAAATACCGGCCATTGCTATTAACAATGAAATCTTAGCCCGACTTAAAGAAATTTTTGTGTCAACGCTCACGAAATGGGACAGCACATTACTTGATTTCAACGGTGAATCGGATTACGTTCACCGGATTATCGATGACAAACCTGACATCGCTTTATCCAAATTAATCGCTAACCTTAAAACAGTTAGTAGTCCCATTAATTAGAAAGGAATTTCTGGATTTGGCGGCCAAGTATTTCTACAACAAACCCTATTTTTGGACGGGAGCTTATTTCGTGGCCAGTTGTGGCGGCGTTACCATCGAACAACTAAAAAAATACGTCGAGAACCAAAACTCCCCAAAAGTGGAAACCCTACCGCGTTAGTTTTATTCTGGTGGCGATTCATCTCCCGTTAACCGCTACGCGGTTTAACGGGAGTCCTCTCGCGACCTTGAGATAGCGTAAGCCGCCGAAAAACATCGATACGCCCGTTACCAGCAGCAGATTCCCGATAATTGAACCAGTAATCGTCGCTTTCACCACCTCGATCAAACCTTCTTCGAGGGCGGCGTAGGCGAGAATTAATTCGGTAGCGTTGCCGAAGGTGGCGTTCAATAAACCGCCGAGATTGGGACCGACCACGACGGCGATTTCCTCGGTCGCTTTTCCCATGTAAGCGGCCAGGGGAACAATCGCTAGACAGGCACTCAGGAAAACGATCGTCACGTCCCAACGCAGGAAATTCCAGGCGATCGAGATCGGGACAAAAACCAACAAAATAGCGAAAATCCAGTCCTTTCTATTCATAGCAATGGGTGTCTCGGCATAAAACCGCGCACGGTTTTGAAAAACAGACTATCGAGTTTTTTTCTGTTTCAATTACCCAAATCGCCCGCTAATATACTCGCGGGCCTCGTCGGTTTGGGGATTGCCGAACATAACTTCCGTGGGGCTGAATTCGACTAATTTCCCCCGGCGTTTCCCGGAGGGATCGGTTTCGGTGTTAAAAAATGCCGTCCAGTCGGCGATCCGCGATGCCTGCTGCATATTGTGGGTGACGGTGATGATCGTGTAACTTTCCTTCAGTTGTAAGCACAATTCCTCCACCTGACGGGTAGAAATGGGATCGAGGGCCGAACAGGGTTCATCCATCAATAAAACATCTGGCTTCATAGCGATTGCACGGGCGATACAGAGACGCTGTTGTTGTCCCCCCGATAGTGCCGTTCCTTTTTCTTTGAGTTTGTCCTTTACTTCCTCCCAGATCGCCGCCTGCCGCAGGGAATACTCGACCAATTCCTCAAGATTTCCCTGATAACCGTTGGTTCGGGGTGCGTAGGCGATATTCTCGTAAATGCTCTTGGGAAAAGGGTTCGGACGTTGGAAAACCATCCCCACCTGTCGCCGTAACTTGACGGCGTTGACCTGCGAATCGTAAATATTCTGATTTCGGTAGAGTAATCTTCCCTCCACCTTGGCACCGGGGATCAGATCGTTCATTCGGTTAAAGCAGCGCAAGAGGGTACTTTTCCCGCAACCAGACGGCCCGATAAAGGCGATGATTTTTCGCGCGGGAATTTTAATATGAACGTCCACAAGAGCGAGAAACCCGTTATAAAAAACTTTGACACCTTCTGCGTCGAAAACACTGTGATCTGGGTTAAGGTGGGTAGTCATGGCAAAAATTCTCCTGATCGTTTATTAAAGATCGATGGTTTTTTTAGAGGGGAGGGTTTGCAAACCCTCCCGTACTGGAGAAGTGGGGAGTGCAGGAGTAGGGAAGGTTATGTATCTACCCCCTTGCCCGCTGCCTTCCCTAATTCAGTGTCGAATAACGTTGACGTAGATAGATGGCGATGGCGTTGAGGGCGAGAATTAACAGGATCAGAACGATAATCGCGGCCGCCGCCGCATTGGCGAAACCGGGTTCGGGACGGGTGATATAGCTGAAAATTTGAATCGGTAGTGCCATAAAGCGTTGGAATAAACCAGGATCGAAAGTGAGGAAACTAACCGCGCCGACGACCATTAAGGAAGCCGCGTCCCCGATCGCCCGCGACACGGAGATAATCACCCCCGTGAGAATCCCCGGCACCGCGTAGGGTAAAACATGGTGTTGGATCGTCTGCCATTTGGTACTGCCTAGACCGTAGGAGGCTTGGCGTAGGGAATCGGGAACCGCCCGGATCGCCTCCCGCGCCGTGACGATAATCACCGGCAGCGAGAGAAGCGCAAGGGTTAACGCGCCGGAAATCAGCGTCGGGCCAAAATTGAGCAGATAGTTAAAAACCGCTAATCCTAATAAGCCGTAGACGATCGAGGGAACCCCGGCCAGATTGCCGATATTCACCTCGATCAGTGCCGTCCACCAAGTTTTCGGGGCGTATTCCTCTAGATACAAAGCCGACCCGACCCCGATCGGCACCGCCACGAGAAGCACGATAATTCCCAGATAGAAACTACCGATGATCGCCGGACGGATACCGCCCCTTTCCGGGAAACGGGAAGGCGTTTCCGTGAGGAATCCGGGGGTTAAGAGTCGTCCGAGTCCATCGTGGGCGATATTCAACACCAACAGCGCCAGAACGAACAAACCGATCAGTAAACCGAAGAGGAAAAGATACTCGCAGAATTTGCCGATCGCCTCGCGGCGTTCGAGATGGTCGATAAATTCAACGGTATCGGATTTGACAGAGGATTTAACCATGGGAAATCAATCGTATTTTTCTTTAAAACGGTGGGATATCCAGTAACTGGCTAGATTCAGCACCAGCGTGATCAGAAAAAGCACCGCGCCGACCGCGTAGAGGGTTTTAAAACTGAGACTGCCCCGGGGCGCATCTCCCCCGGAAATCTCGGCCATAAAAGCGGTCATCGTGGCGATCGACTCGAAGGGATTGAGGGTAAGCCGGGGTTGCGAGCCGGCGGCGATCAACACCGTCATCGTTTCCCCCACCGCCCGCGACATTCCCAGAATAATCGAGGCCATGATCCCGGAGAGGGCGGCGGGGAGAACCACTTTAAAAATCGTTTCCAGCTTGGTAATTCCTAGCGCGTAGGAACCCTCGCGCAGGGAACGGGGAACCGCTCGGATCGCGTCTAAACTAATCGATCCCACCGTGGGAGTGATCATGATCCCCATCATTAACCCGGCGCTGAGGGCGTTAAAAATCTCGACGGGGAAAAGATTCCGCAAAGTGGGCGTGACAACGAGTAGGGCGAAGTACCCGTACACCACCGTGGGAATCCCGGCGAGAAGTTCCACCGCGGGGCGTAAAATCGCCGCTAGGTTCGGTTTTGCGTATTCGGCGAGGTAGATCGCGGAAGATAGGCCTAAAGGAACCGCGACGGACATAGCGATGGCTGTGGTTAAAAATGTCCCGTTAATTAGCGGCCAGATGCCGAAATGAGGGGTGGCGAACAGTGGAGTCCAACG
Source organism: Microcystis flos-aquae FACHB-1344 (assembly GCF_014698375.1). Taxonomy (NCBI): domain Bacteria; kingdom Bacillati; phylum Cyanobacteriota; class Cyanophyceae; order Chroococcales; family Microcystaceae; genus Microcystis; species Microcystis flos-aquae. Next base: position 3,623 of record NZ_JACJSW010000073.1, read on the forward strand.
GGTATCGAGAAAGAATTGGGCGAAAGATACCTCTTGAAAAAATCCCCACGTTTCGCTAAAAATAATCGCCACGATGCCGATCGTCGTCGCCACGGAAACGAAAGCGCAAGCGAAGAGAATGACCGCGATCATCTTCTCTTGAATATCGTCGCCGGGGTGCTTGAGGAGCGAATTATCTGCCGGCAAAAAAGAATTATCGAAAGAACTCGGGGTTAAGGTCATGGTTTGACAAAATTCCTTTTTTAGATAAAGTTCGTGATCGGTTCTCCCGGTTTAGCTTTGCCGAATTTCGATCCCGTTTCCCCGCGCTCGAATTTCCGCAGGGTTTTGACGTAGGCCTCATCTGGTAAAGCGACGTAACCCACGCCATCGACCCATTTCCAGGAATTTTCTAAATAGAAGCGCACGAATTTTTCCAGGGATGGATTCGTTTTTAAATTATTCTTGTTGACGTAGATAAACAGGGGACGGGAAAGGGGATTATAGACATTGCGGAGAACGTTATCGATGGGGACCGGTTTGACGCATTTTCCTTCATTATTTTCGATCGCCACCAAGTTCAATCGATCTTGGTTCTGCATATAGAAAGAGATGCCTAAATAGGCAAGCGCGGATGGATTGCCGATCACCCCCTGCACGAGCGCGTTTTGATTGCGGTTCGGGGTGAAATCGGTACGGCTATTTCTCCGTTTTCCCGTAATCGCTTGGGTGAAATAATCGAAGGTTCCCGTATCGGAAGGCGGGGCGAAAAGTAATAATCTTTCGTCGGGAAATTTGGGATTAATCTGTTTCCAACTGGTAATCCTACCCTCCGCTTTCGTGTTCCACATTTGATCGAGTTCTTTAATCGTTAAACACTTGGCGAATTGATTTTTTTTATTGACGATCACCGCCAATCCGTCGATCGCCATCGGTAATTCCAGAAATTCCACACCGTTTTCCCGACATTTCTCGATCTCTTCTTTCCGGATCACCCGCGATGCCCCGGCAATGTCGAGATTTCCGGCGCAGAACTTACTAAAACCGCCCCCGGTTCCACTGGTGGCGACGCTTACCCGCGCTTCGGGATGGATTCTCTGATATTCTTCGGCAACGGCGAGGGAGAGGGCGAAACCCACCGCACCACCGTCGATCGAGACTGGCGCTTCTTTCTCGGCCGAGTCGGCCGGGCGACCGCAACCGGCGATCAAATTACTGGCCATCAGAAGGGAGATTAGGAAAAAATAATGAGAGAATTTCATAGATTAAAGCGGGAAAAATGTTAGGAAGCCGACTGGTTTTTAATCTGCTCGAAGATGCCGTTATTGGCCAGAAATTCCTTTTCGATCAACGTCCAACCCCCGAGATCTTGGGCGTTGAAAAGAGTTTCGATCGGCGGAAATTGTAGTCCTTCATCCTTGGCCACGAAGGGATTGACCGATCGATAGCCCAATTTGGCCAATTCCTGTTGTGCCGGCTCGGAATAGAGGAAATTCACAAAGGCCTCGGCCACCTCTCGCGTGCCGTGTTTATCGACATTTCTATCCACCACCGCCACGGGATTATCGATCGAGATATTGACCGGGGGGACTAAGTAATTGGTATCTGGTTGATTTCTTGCCGCTAGAATTACCTCGTTTTCGTAGGTGACTAAAACATCCCCCTTTCCTTCTTGGAAAAAGGCATTGCTGGCTTCCCGCGCGTCCCTGGCTAGGGTGGGAATCTTTTGATAGATCCGGCGGACAAAATCCCATGCCTGTTGCGGTTCGCCCCCCGTTTGCGTCACCGAACCCCAGAGGGCTAATAACTGCCAAATAGCGATCCCGGAAGTTTTCGGATCGGCGGATAGAACCATAACGTCCTCTCTAGCCAGATCCGCCCAAGATTGAATCTTTTTCGGATTTCCCGCCCGCGTGACGATCGCCGCCACCGAGTGACTCACCACCCCCCGCCGCGGCACCCGATCTTCCCAACCGCGATTAATCAGGCCGGCTTGAGATATCCGCATCACGTCGAGGGGAAGGGCGAGATGTACCACGTCCGCCTCTTGTTTCCCGGCGATCACGTCATCGGCCTGGGCCAGGGAACCGCCGTAACTCCGCTGGAAAATGACTTTTTGGTTATGCTCTTTCCGCCATTTCTCGACGAATTTCGGGATAATCTGGTCGTGGGCGGCTTTCGTGACCGAGAAGGAAACGAGATTCAGTTTCACCTCCGGTTTTGAGCCGATTCCCCCGCAGGAGGCGAGGGCAATACTTGCCAACAGTCCCACTAACAGGAAGGAAAGGAAGCTCCTCCCCGATAAGGAACGAAAGGGACGAAACAGCGATCGAATTGGCAACAGTGATACATTCATCGGGATTTTCTCGATAAGGTTGCTCTAAACCAACTAATTTTTTCTTCTCTCTTCCTGAATTTTGACTCCCGTGGGAGCCGGAGATTGGCGATTTTTACGGGGGGTCTAATTTACCCGGTGGGAATCAACAGGCGATAGGAGCCGTTATCGAGAATAATCCGTAGGCCCAACCACATCAGCACAAAAGGGAAAAGCTTACTCGCATAACGGCTGAGGACAACCGCGATCCCCGGTTGGCGGGTTAGATTATAGGAGAGAAATAACCAAGTACAAACGATTAGATAGCAGATCGGGATGATTACGGCTAACTGCGCCACGGTACTATTGGCGAATAGGGGAATGTAGATACCGAGATTATTGCCGCCATTGGATATCGTGACCGCGGAAACTTTATAGGTTTGGCGATCGCTGAAGACTTGACCGAGGGATAGTCTGCGGGAGGCGAATCCGTGAAATCGGGCGTTTCTTCGCAAATTCACCTTGCGATCTGCGGTTTCCCTCTCGTTATCGCGATTTAACGTCAGTAAATTTCTCACACCGATGAGGATCGGCAAGATTCCGAGAAGACCGATATAAATCGGCGGGATGATTAAGCCGAGTAGAAAACCCAGCAAGCTCACCGATACTAAGGCCGTAAACCCGACTAGCTCGCCGACGACAACGTGAACCGGGCGAAAGGTACGATTTACCTCGCTAAAGAAGCCGGTTAGATAAATATTGTCGTCGAAGGTGGTGGCTATGCCGGTGGCCACCGCGATTTTGACGATTTCGATCAACCAATCCATCCATATTACCTCGATCTCTCAAAGGCGGGCGCAATTTAATTTTAAAACTATATCATTTTCAATACATTTATAAATGTACTTTGTTACACAATCGAGGAGTCGTGGATTTTTATAGTATGTAGATAAAACTAATGGAACCTCTCCCGATCAAGTTGGGAAACCCTTCCCTCTTGTCTCCTTTCCCGATCATAAATCTTGTTTTCTGCGAGAAATCCCATGCTCCACCGTTCGATCAAGTGTCTCTGGAAACCGTGGCGAAATTGGCGGGCAGTTCTTCCCGCAGTGCTTTTTTTGACCAGTCTCGTCGGGAGCTTTCTCCTGGCTGGATTTTCCGACACGAACGCAAAGCGCTCGCTACGCGAGATCGCCGTCGGTCAAAATTCTCGATCCGATAACCCGATTCTGAACCTCGTCGATAGCTTTAAATTCCCCCGAAATACGACTCCCCGGCTATTGGAAACCGTGGGATTATTTATCGCTGGAATTCTCTTCTGTATCGCGATCGATCGCTGGTTCAAGCGCTCGACCCCCTCCGATATCACTCCTCTCGCCAAACAAGCGCGGCGGTTAGGAACCCTCAAGATCGGCTATCCCGAGGGCATGACCAATCTGGAAGTTCTCCGCGCCCAGGCCTTTCTGGAAAGACGCTTAAAACCCTTTGGGGTGACGGTAACGTGGACGAGTTTTCTGGCCGCTTCCTCTCTGATCGAGGCCTTGAGCAACGGAACGATCGACTTCTGCGGTGGTGGCGGTACGGCGAGTATTTTCTCGCAAGCGGCGGAACACGTCTTCGTCCGGGTAGCCAAAGAAAAATATACCGCCCCGAAAGGTCAGGCGATTCTCGTGCCTGAGGATTCGCCAATAGAGACGTTGGCGGATTTAAAAGGAAAAAGAATCGCCTTCGATCGAGGTTCGAGCGCCCATTATGTCCTCATCCGCGCCCTGATGAGAGTGAATCTAGAATTAAGCGATATCGAACCGGTGTATGCGACTCAACCGGAAGCACTGGTGCTTTTTCGTCGCGGTGAGATCGACGCTTGGGTGGTCTGGGTTCCCTATTCCCCCACGGAGACGCGCACCTATCCGGGAAGATCGGTGGCGGATCTAGAGAGTATATTCGGGGAAAACGCCTCTCTAGAAGTGCCGACCTATTATTATGCGGTTCCCGAATTGGTGCGGGATTATCCCGATGTACTGAAGGTGATTTTAGAAGAGGTGAACGAGGCGGGGGCCTGGGCGAAACAACAGGAGTTAGAGGCGACGAGACGCTTGGCAGCCCACCACGAGATCGATCCGGCGATCGTGACTAATCTCGAACAACGGGCCTCTGAACGTGCCATTATCCCAATCGACGATCGCTCTCTGACGGCCCTACAACACCAAGCTCATATCTTCCGAGACCTGAAGCTGATCCCCCATCGGGTCAATGTGCGCGACGGAACCTACACCCTACAGACGAAACAAAATTGGACATATTAATACTAAATCCGTTGAGTATAGGCTACATATCAGGATAGGCAAGAGGCAATAGGCAAAAGGAGGAATAAATAATCAGTTTTTAATAACAGGATTTAGGATAAATCCTGTTTAAAAGGTATAGGGGAGTGGGGAGCGCCAGAGCAGGGAGAAACAATCCATGACTGGGGAGTTAATCACAGTATTAAAAACGGATTTGGTATCATCAAATCCTTATTCTCGGTGAGTTAAAATCTCCTAAAAAAATAGGGAGTATTTTCAGATCACTGATTATACTAAATCCGTTAAGTATAGGCTACATATCAGGATAGGCAAGAAGCAAGAGACAAAAGGCAAAAGGAGGAATAAATAATCAGTTTTTAATAACAGGATTTAGGATTACTGTTTACTGTTCACTGAAAATACTCCCCACACCCTGCCCCCGGGAAAAACTTTTTCCACATACCCTAACTAACTCAACGCTTCAAAATAATCGCGAATTTGATTATGTAGCTGGGATTGACGCAGTTTTTGCAAAGCTTTCAACTCAATTTGTCGTACCCTTTCCCGGGATAATTCCAAAGTGCGACCGATATCAGCCAAAGAATGGGATTTACCATCGAGAAAACCATAGCGCAATTCAATCACTTCTCGTTCACGAGTGGTTAAATCTGCCAATAGTGCTCTGATATCTCTTTGCAAAGATTCATAGACAAAATGATTTTCTGAAGACACTGCTTCGATTTCCAAAAGGTCTAATAATTCCGTATCTTTTTCCTTACCCACTTTTATTTCTAAGGAAACCGAACGCGGCACTGTCATCAACAATTCCCGCACAGCTTCAGGAGTCAGAGCTAACTCTTGGGCAATTTCCTCTACGGTCGCAGTGCGACCGCGCATTTGCGAGATTTTCCGTTGTGCCTTCTTAATTCTGTTGAGTTTTTCGGTAATATGAACCGGTAAGCGAATAATCTGGCTTTTAGTTGCGACCGCTCTTGTCATTCCTTGACGGATCCACCAGTAGGCATAGGTACTAAAACGATAGCCTTTGGTGGGATCAAATTTCTTGACGGCGCGTTCTAAACCCAGGGTTCCCTCTTGAATCAAATCCAATAATTCTAAACCGCGATTCTGATATTTTTTGGCCACCGACACCACCAGACGTAAATTGGCCTTGATCATCTGTTCTTTGGCACGGGTACCAAGGGCAATAATTTCTTCTAATTCCCCCACTTCTAAGCCCGCTAGGTGCGCCCAACGCTGTTTCCCTGCTTTTAAAGCATTTTTTAACTCAGACACGCTGATTTGGGCAGTTTTTGCCCAACGTTCTAGGGAGGGACGATGGGCTAATTGAGCGGTTAGCTGATCGCGCACCTCAATTAACTTGACAAATTGCTGTACTTGTGCATCACCTTGTTTAACGGCGGCGGCGCATAATTTCAGTAAAGACAGATGACGCTGTACCTGTTGCGCTTGTTCAACTTCCTCGTCCCGTTTGAGCAGAGGCACTCTGCCAATGTCTTGTAGGTATAAACGTACTAAATCGGTAGTTGTGCCGTTGCTGTAGCTTTTTTCGGGACTAGATACTAAATCATCTTCCAAATCACTGCCGAGAAAATCTTCATCCAGGTCGATCGAGTTTTCCTTCAGTTTTAAGATAGAAAAAGAGGGACAGATAAATTCAGTTTCGAGCGTCGAGGGGTTAATTGCAGACATGATGGCTTCTCTAGGGGCGACTGTGATAGGAATTAGAAACTTCTAAATCGTTTACCGTAGTCATAGCTTTCCCACTTGAGCGAGGAAATGATGCAGTTGGGAAAATTTTTTTCTCAAAAGTATTTATAATGGATTGATTTTCCCTACAGTCCTATTCCTATCTATTCCTGATTTTGGAGATAATTACAGATTTGTTGCAGTTTAGCCAGGGCTTTTCCTGACTGTAAAGATTGTTGTGCTTGCTGGAAAGCCGTGGGGATATCCGGGGCAATTCCACAGCGCCAAAGATAAAAACCACCGTTAAAAATTGCCGCATCGGTTAATTCATTATTTTCTCCGGCTAATAAACCCTTTAATTTAGCGGTGAGCATCTCTAAAGATTCGAGGGGATAATCCGAGGGACAGAAGCCATAATCGCGAGGATTTAGGAAAAATCGCTGAAAGGAAGGGGGATCGGTGGGATTTCCCAGACCGATAATCGCCGTCCGATTACAGGCTAAATCACAACTGCCCTCTAATCCTTTCACGGTGGTGAAGTGAGAGATATTTCTCAGGGCGAAAGTTTCGCGAAAACGATCTTCGGTGGGGGGATGAACAAAACCCGATATCTGATGAATATTACCCACAAAAGGCGACCACATTAACTCTACCGTGGCCATGGGCGGACGTTTACCGATTTGCTCCCGATAGGGAATAAAATTCTGTACTAGGGGAAAATGGCGCGGAATATAGAAAAAAGTCAATCCTGTGGTGATTAAACAGTCTTTCACTGCTGCTAAGGATAATTGACTAAAATCTGCTCCTAATTGCTGCCAGATTTCTCTGAGGGAAATACCGTATTTAGTCGGCATTTGATCGCCCCCGTGCAGGACTACGGGAACCCCCGCCAACCCTAAGATTAAAGTAGTGATCGGAGTAACTGGGGCAGTGCGAGAGCGTCCATCGTAGGGATTGCCAAAAATAGCGATCGGATGCTGAAAAGAGGCTGATTCTAGGGTTATTTGCGGGCCAAGCTCGGCGTAGGCATCAAGCATTCCCGCTAACTCATCGCTGGTGGGGCGTTTAATGCGATGGGCAATCATAAAAGCACCGATTTGGGCCGGGGTTGCCTCTTGGGTTAACATCATCTTGGTGGCCATTGCCGCTTCAGGACGGGTTAAATTTCTGCCCGTATGGGTGCCACTACCGATCGCTTTTAATAATTCTCGAAAAGTATCGCTCATCTCAAGGAAAAAAATAAAGAGTAAATGGGATTGATGGGGATTGCTAAGGCTGGACGGGGTGGTTTTCTAAGCTTTTAACCACACTTTGATTCATTTGCCGCACTAATTGACAAAAATGAGCGATCGGTGGTATCTGTAGGCGATCGCTAGTGGTGACAAGGACTACCTGACGGGTGGGACGATGACTAAATTTACCATTGTTAAGATGGGGATTTTCGCCACTAGGGGAAGCAAGAGGACGAATGGCGAGGGTGGCATCGCTACGGGCCTCCATCAAGGCGGATTGGGGCAGAAGAGCGATAATATTACCCTGACGCACCACACCGCGAAAAGCATCGAGGGTGTTTAATTCCATGACGGTTTTCAGGTGGGCATCCTGACGGGAAAACCATTCTTGTACTAATCTTTGCATTCCGTAGCCGTCTTTGAAAACCACTTGCGGATAGGGGATTAATTCTGACCATGGCACTTCTTTGTATTGGGCGAGGGGATGATTAGCGGCCATGAGAATTTCGATCGCTTCTTGGTATAATACCTCGACCACCATCTCCGGGCTAGAGGTGAGAAAACGATTATTCATTACCAACGCCACATCTACTAAACCATCCCGCAGCACTTTTAAGGCGCGATCGCTGCCTAGGGCTGTAACTCTTAACTGAACTTCTGGGTATTCAGCACAAAATTTCGGCAAAATCGGCGGTAAATAGTGGGCGCACACGGAATGAATCGCCGCCACGCACAATTCTGGCTGTTTTCCTGCCTGTAGGTCGGTGATTTCCTCGTGAATATTCGTCCATTCTTGACAAATTCGTTTCGCCCGGGGCAGTAATTTCTCCCCGGCAATGGTTAACTTCGCTTGGGCGGTACGATGGAAAAGAGGTAAGCCCAAATCGGTTTCTAGGGATTGAATCTGGCGGCTGATAGTCGATTGGGTGACTCCACACTGGCGCGCCGCTTGACCGAAATTGCCCGTATCGGCTACGGCTAAAAAGGCTTGCAATTGCTCGATCCGCATTCTTTCTCGTTTTAATTACATTCCGTCATGACTTTATGACGATAACGAATTTTATTCTGACTTTTGGTAGAAATTGCTACCGTTTTCTCAGTTATCAGTTATTTCAGCGGTCAGCCTTGAACTACTTCTCGCTCATAATTGGGCTGTTGAACTGTCTTTTTTCTGGCAGATTCAACAATCCTGATTTCATCAGAATATTTTCTACCTTGCTAGGGATTACTAGGGATGTAATCTGGGATAAAGTTAAGTAGGTAGGTGTTAAAAGTTGTCAGAGTAACCTTTAGGGTGGTTGGGTTTCGCTTAAACAAGCGACTTGAGCTATTTTCGACCCAGTATTGTTGCGCTCAACCCAACCTACGAGCGATGCGATCGCTGCGCTTTTTTCTGGCTTGAGATTTTGAGTTTTACGGCAACTGCTTGAGTTTTTTTGAATTACCTCTTGACAATCAAGACAGTCGCTACGAGGCGATGCGATCGCACTTATCAACTTCAATGAATGAGTAAGGTGCGTTCCCAAAAGTCGCTCGGTGGAGTGGTAGAACTGACCTTAGGGAACGCACCCTACGGCTACGGCAATAGCGATCGCATCGCTGTTGCGATCGCTATGAACCTGAGCTAAAACAAGCTACATCACGCGTAGTTTTGCAATCACTGGACGATGATCAGATACACCTGAAGGCAGTGTGATGACCTGATCAACCCTGACATTTTGGCTGACGAAAATGTGGTCAATGGGAATTTTTAGAGCTTGTTTCCAATGATCGAGATGGGATAGCGATCGCGCTTCGTCAGTATAAAACCAGGTTGGATTTAGTCCATGCCCTAGATTGACACTGCGTAATCCTGAGTTAATGATAAAGTTGCGAAAATAAATCGACCAGGAGGTGAGGTTAAAGTCACCCATTATTACGGTAGTGATTGACTGCTGTGCTGCATAGGCTGCCAGGGCCACCATCGCCTGGTTACGATTGATAAAGTTAGGCATAGATATAGGGGCAAGGGGATGGGCAACAACAACCCGAATGGGGTGTCCTGTCACATTAACGCTTGCGAATAGGCTATGGTGGCGGGTTCCCAAGTTGTCAGTCGTCGCCTCTGTAATGGGATAGCGGCTAAATAAACTCAGTCCGCCTCCCGTTGCGCGGTAATAGTAAGGATAAAGATCCTGCACATTGTCTAGTAGCTCTGCTGCCTGCTCCTTGAACGGTTCAACTAACCCGAATACATCTACGGGATTTGCCCGAACCAGGTCAGTCACGGCACTGGTCTCCCATAGTTGGTAGTTGACGTTGTAGGTCATTACAGTCAATGGGAAACCACCAGTTCTAGCATCTCGCAACCTCGGAACATACCAGGTACCAATTGTGCTGGCATAAAACCCCAGTCCGACAGCTAACGTGATCATCAATTTCCAGCGCGAAGGGCGGAACCTGGGTAAAAACAGAGCCAACAGCAAGATCAAAGTCAAGCCCGCAAACCAAAGATAGCCTGTCCCCAAAATCTCAAAAAACCATAGCTTATACCATACTCCAGGGGTGAAGCTGATTAGCAACAGGCTAAGTGCCATCGACCACAGCAAAATACTGGTCAGCATAACATCTATTGAAAATCCAATGACTTTGTCACCGGGGACTAACCAGATATTATACGAAAACTTTCCACACATCACCCCCAATACACATTTTTTAAAAAATCTTTCTCTATATTACTCTCAAATAGAGCGATCGCAAGAAAATTTCCCGACAACATGACAATGAGCCTGTTATGCCGATTAGCACATTTTTTTATGAACCCTCCACCACTACCAGAGCAGCGATCATACTAATGTAAGAAATAGATGATCTATCCCCAATTAAGTGCTAATCTGGCAGAGGATATTAGATTACCTAGACTTATCAACTTCAATGAATGAGTAAGGTGCGTTCCCCAAAATCTATCGGTGGAGTAGTAGGACTTGCATTAGGGAACGCACCCTAGGGCGATAGCGATCGCACTAGAACCCCTTTTGCTTTCATAGTAGTTTGAGCCTTGACATTTGTAACCTTCCACATTACAGTGGAGTTGTAACCTACAAAGTTACAAAAAATATATTTATGTATAAGATTAAACTGTCATTAAACTGTTATAGACCAAGATTTAATATGAAATATAGTAGAAATCCATTGAATGATACAAACTTTTAGAAATAAGGCATTAGAAAGATTATTAAAAGAAGGTAATGCAAAAGGTATACCCAAAGATTTAGAAAAAAGAATAAGGAGAAGACTTGAAGTGATAGATTCTGCAACAGCTATAGATGACCTTAGAATACCGGGTTATGATTTACACCAGCTTAAAGGGGATAGAAGAGAAACTTGGTCAATAAAGGTATCAGGTAACTGGCGTATTACTTTCACATTTAGAAATAATGATGCCTACGATTTAAACCTTGAAGATTATCACTGACTATAAGGAAAAACAAAGAGTTTTGATTCAAACAGGAAAATAATTTATGAAAGACTTACAAGATATTATTAATGGGAGGCAAATAAGACCAGTGCATCCTGGAGAGGTCATTTCAGATGTGCTTGAAGATATTGAAATGACTCAAACAACCTTTGCTGAGCTTCTCGGTGTGTCTCGGCGCACTGTTAATGAAATTATTCAAGGTCGAAGACCAATCACGGTAGACATGGCCATTCGTATTGGGAAAACCTTAGGGAATGGTCCTCAACTTTGGCTCAACCTTCAGCAAAAGGTTGACATCTGGGATGCGATACAAAAGCATAAGGAAGAATATAAAAAATTGCCAACGATAGCATAACGGGATACATCTATCCTGGCTTGCTAGCTAAGTTTAAATTGTGATATGAACTCTTACCTGTCGAGATAAGAGTTCATATAGCATTCTGCTGAAGATTTGACAGATAAGCATTTTTTCCAGAATCTTTCCCTATATTACTCTCAAATAGAGCGATCGCAAAAAACTTTCCCCATAACACGACAATAAGCCTTTTATGGGGAAATTCAACTAAAACCCTAAAACCCAATACCCAACCGCCAAAACCTAAAGCTCAACAGCCAAACCCTAACAGCTAACGCACCGATCGAGCGCTCAATCATTATTATAGAGACAGTAACAAATATTTATGAAACTTCATGCTTATTAATCGCCTTGGCATCGATCGCGGGAAAAAATTCCTTAAAGAGACTATCTTGTTCGGAAATGACCCTAATCCCGAATTAATTGGCATTTTAGGGGTTTATTTCGTGCAGGGCATTCTCGGACTCTCCCGATTAGCGGTTAGCTTCTTTTTAAAAGACGATTTGGCCTTGAGTCCCTCCCAGATGGGGGCATTAATCGGAGTGGCGGCGATTCCTTGGGTGATTAAACCAGCTTTTGGCTTTCTTTCGGATGGTTTGCCTATTTTCGGCTATCGTCGTCGGCCCTACCTAATTTTATCGGGAATTCTCGGGGTTTTAGCTTGGTTAGCCCTAGCCACTGTGGTGGAGAATGCTTGGCAAGCTACGGCGGCGATCCTGCTTGGTTCCCTTTCTGTCACCATTAGTGATGTCATCGTCGATTCTTTGGTAGTAGAAAGGGCGCGCAAAGAGTCCTTCACTCAATCCGGTTCTCTACAGTCCTTAACTTGGGGAATATCGGCGTTAGGCGGCTTAATTACGGCTTATCTGGGTGGTTGGTTACTCGCACACCTCGGTACTCGTCCCGTCTTCGCTCTCACGGCTATTTTTCCCCTGATTGCCTCAGCCATGGCGTTTTTAATTACAGAGGAAAAAATCAAGAATAATGATGATGCACAATCCACGCCCAAAGTCAAGGAGCAAATCGGGCAATTATGGTCAGCCATTAGACAAAAATCAATTTTATTACCCACTGCCTTTATTTTCCTCTGGCAGGCTACTCCTAGCGCCGATTCTGCCTTTTTCTACTTCACCACCAACGAGTTAGGATTTGAACCAGAATTTTTAGGACGAGTGCGCTTAGTCACCAGTTTAGCCTCGATCCTGGGCATCTGGGTATATCAAAGGTTTTTAAAAGCGATTTCCTTCCGTCTAATTTTGGGTTGGAGTACGGTGATTTCCGCGCTTTTAGGGATGACTACCCTACTCTTAGTTACCCATACTAATCGAGCGCTCGGTATTGACGATCATTGGTTTAGTTTGGGGGATAGTCTCATCCTCACCGTCATGGGACAAATTGCCTTTTTACCGGTCTTAATTTTATCGGCCCGTCTTTGTCCCGTGGGCATTGAAGCATCTCTATTCGCTTTATTAATGTCCATCTGGAATATGTCAGGATTAGTTTCCCAAGAAATCGGCGCTTTATTAACCCATTGGTTGGGCGTCACCGAAACTAATTTTGATCATCTTTGGTTATTGGTAGTGATTACTAATCTCTCCACTCTCCTACCTTTACCCCTAATTAAATGGCTACCTTCTACGGATCCGCAATCTCAGGAAGTCAAGAAAACTTTTCCCCCCGCAGAAGTCTTTGAACATCATGTTACTGGTTCTTTAGCTGAACCAGGTTTTATTCCCGAACTTGTCCCCGAATTAATCGAGACAAGAGATTGACAGTCCAGAAAACGGGTTTCTCAAAGAAACCCGTTTTCTAAGGGAATGGTTAAGAAGACTATTTAAACAGATCCGAATGAGTCCCAGTCCGAACGAGTGTTAAGCTTTCCTCATCTCGCTCAATCTTGTAGAGCAATAACCAATCTGGCTCGATATGGCACTCACGATAACCGGACTAATCTCCAACGAGATTATGATCTCGGTATCGCTCTGGTAGTATTTGTTCTTGCACCAGGAGTTCCACTACAGTTTTTAACTTTTCCAAGTCTTTACCCCGTTTTTTCATCTGCCTCAAATCGCGTCGAAAGCGGGTGCTTTCCTGTGGGGTTAACATTCCCCTGTATCCTTGTTCCAATCCTCGAACATCTGCCCGACGCTACTATAACGCTTAAGACGCTCAGGATGTTTTTCTACTTCTTCAATGGCGGCGAGCGTTTCTGTATTAGGAATTTGAACATCAAAGGGAAAACCTTGATGAAAATCGACATCAGATAAGGCTGGATGCTGGATTTTTTGTAGGAGAAGCTGTTGTTCTTCGTCAGTTAAGGAAAGGATAATTTGAGCAAGGGAATCAATTAGTTTAGTATTGATTGCAGCAGCAGCTTGACTCATGGTTAAACAAATGATTGGGAGTTAATTAATTATTTTAATCTAGTTTAGCACGAGTTAGCACCCCCTAGCGATCGCCTCTTATTCCAGAAAAAGGTTTTCTCAAAGAAACCCGTTTTCTGCCATCTTCATCTTGCTCAATTGAGAACGGTTTTTAACTTTTCCAAGACAGAATTGTTTAACGTAATTTTTCCCATTCTTCTCTACTAATATTTGCTTGTTGTAAAATTTTAGCCAGCAAGCTTTTACTGATATCTCCTTGGTGTGGATTAGGAATCCAGATTTTTAATTTTCCCTGCACCATATATTGATGATTTCCTCCTACCAGAGGACCAGAAAATACCAGCTTTCTCAACTGGCGAATTAACTCTTTCCTTTTGATGGGGGCAAAAGGTGGCATCAGGCGATTTTTTGTTGAGGGGTTAGATTGATACCTTCAACAATCGGTAACTGATGCTGTAAGCGCAGTCCTAAAATAAGCCAGCCTTCCAAAACTTCCTGTAACTGTTCCTTAGTAGCTTCGAGAGTTGTTTCATTAGCATATACTCCCTCAAATCCCGGAATTTCTCCATAAAAAGTTCCGTCTTCTAGAACTTCATAAGTTGCCAGTTCCATTGCTTGTTTTAGATATTTTGTTAGCATCATTGACAGGAATAAAGCTCGGTGATTGTCTCTAAGATTGTCGATTTGATGATCAGTTGTTTTGAACCTGGCGATAATTTTGCCCTGTTTCTCCAGAAAACGGGTTTCTCAAAGAAACCCGTTTTCTAGGTTTTCTAGCTGCTGTCTTCGTCTTTGACGATTTTCCGCTTCTAAGCGACTAATCGCTTCTTCTAATTGTAATCCAACTAATTCCATCTCTTGACAATTGCGGTGTGCTTTTGCCAAAGTTTGCTTAAGTTGATCAGAATCCCGGGGAAGCTGAGGAACAAAATCCATATTTAACTCCATTCAAGTTTAACTTCTTCGACACTACGCATCAAGGCAGGAATCCGCACTTGGGTTGTCTTAATGACTTCTTCTATAAATCTTAGCAAATCAGGAGAAATCATCGGTTGAGATTGAGCGGCACGAATTTCTAAGTTTGATAGCTGAGAAAACCGAGATTCTGCTTGGAGGGCAATTTCTGTGAGTTGCTCTAAACTGTCTAGGGTTTCTGCTGTTTCACCAAAACGGTTTAAGATGGCAAATTCTACAGCTTTAGATTCGTCAACAATGTCTAATAGCCTATTTTTCAGATTGATGATCAGTTGTTTTGACTCTGGCGATAATTTTGCCATTTTTCTCAGCTTACCATACTGGCCAATCTACTGATTCCAGTCTAGCGATCGCCCTAAGTCCAGAAAACGGGTTTTTTAAAGAAACCCGTTTTCTCAGTTGATGAAATAAGCTAAAATCGAATCAACTCGTTGCCATCGCCTTATGTTTTCTATCCAAACTACCTACACTCAAGCTCAAGAAAATTTAGCGAGCCTTCTGGATCGACTGGAAAGCGAGAATAGTATGGCGATTATTACTCGCCCTGGTCATAAAGATATGGCACTATTAAGCGCAGAGGAATTAACTGGCTTATTAGAAACCGTTTATCTTTTGCGATCGCCTGCGAATGCGAGAAAGTTATTGGCAGCACTGGAACGTTCAATGGAGAGGGACGTTCAAACAATACCGGGACAGACAGTTACAGAACTTTGTCAGGAGTTAGGAATTGAACGCCAAGAGTAGGGCAATTGTCTTTGACAGTCAATTTCGAGAAGATTTAAGATGGTGGTACAAAACAGATAAAAAAGCTGATTAAGAAAACGGGTTTCTCAAAGAAATCCGTTTTCTTCCTTTTTCTTCCCAAAGAAATCCGTTTTCTCAGTTCAAATGGCGCTTAAATGCCGCTGCTGTTCCCAGTAAGCCTAAAGCCAGCAAACCTAAGCCAGAACTTGATTCAGGAACAGGAACAGGAACAGTCTGGGCAAAGCGAACTTCAGAGAGACCAATAGGCCCTGGTGCTGTCCAACCAACGAACCAATTGTTTGCTACATCAATTCTAGCATATTGGGCTTGAATTAAAGGAAAGGAAAAGATTGTCGCTGGTATGTTAGTTGCCGTACCTTCAGGTAGTGTTAGGGTTCCTGATACATAAACTGGACTGCTAAAGTCGGAGTTATTGGAGAGAATTAGTGTGAAATCCTTGATTCCGCGATCAGTAGCTGTGGTATTAAAAGCGTTGTAATTCCACAAAGCCAAGGTATCTAAGAACACAGAACTGCCAAAATCAAAATCAAGATTGACATCAGCAGGAGTCGTCCCGCTTTCTAAACGTACTCCCCAGAAATTAGAAAAATCGCTACCTGCGACGTGCTGTTGCTGCAAAGCGTTTCCAGGTCCAGTCAACCCATTGCCGTTGGCAGTGTTGACTAAGGCTCCAACGGTGGGAGTAGCAGAGCCTGCATTAAGCGTTAAGGTTGGAGTCGGATTGTAGATGATCGGCAGCGCTTGGACGGGGAGGATAGTCAGTCCAGCGATCGCGCTAACTGTGCCAGCGAAGACAACACCAGCCAGAGAGAGAGATTTGAAGTTAGTTGTAAAATTCATGGGCAATTTTGGGCAAATTCCACCAGCATTTTACTCCCCCCCCCCGATTTTGTCAAATATCGCTTTTTTATCGATTGCATAGATGTATAGAGTTTTATCTCCAGAAAACGGGTTTCTCAAAGAAACCCGTTTTCTCAGTGCGATCGCCTGTGGAAGATCGGGTTTGGGATATTTGTAATGTTTGATACAAAGCTCTGGATTATCTGTTCTTAAGATGAAGGCTGGTGTTGCTAATTGATCGGAAAAGAGGCCGGCGCAAGCAGATAAAAACCGCAGAGAAGCTTGTGCCGTGGGATCAAAATTATTAAGCGGAGAATAGCCTCTGACCGGAATTCAACATCAAAGTTAGTAGGAAACTTGTCATCGCCTAAGTAAAGTAACCCTTCATCCACGACACAACACAATAGGAAAAATACTTATGAGTTATGGAACGCGTGTTCAAGCTATCTCTCAAGTAACGGATCGTAAACCCCTACCTAGCAAAATTCCTCAGCGTTTAGAGGCCCTCTGGGCAACCGATGTGTTTACCCTGAGCAAAATGCAGGCCAGTCTCCCGAAAGACGTATTCAAGTCGGTCAAAAACACGATTTTAACCGGGGGAAAATTAGACGTTTCCATCGCCGGTGCGGTAGCGGCAGCGATGAAAGATTGGGCCACGTCCAAAGGGGCGCTGTACTATGCCCACGTCTTCTATCCGATGACTAACGCCACCGCCGAAAAACACGATGGTTTTATCTCCGTGCAGAGCGATGGTTCGGTGATCACAGAATTTGCGGGCAAAGTCTTAGTACAGGGAGAACCGGACGGGTCCTCCTTTCCTAACGGCGGCCTTCGCTCCACCTTTGAAGCGCGGGGTTACACCGCTTGGGATGTCACCAGTCCGGCCTACGTCATGGAGACCGATAATGGTGTAACCCTGTGTATCCCCACGGTTTTCATCTCTTGGACAGGAGAGGCCCTCGACAAAAAAACGCCGCTTTTACGCTCGATTTCATCGATGAGTAAAGCCGCCACCAGGGTGCTTAAACTATTAGGACATACGGAAGTCGCCCCCGTTAACTCCAGCTGCGGTGCTGAACAGGAATATTTCCTAGTCGATGCTCATTTTGCCCATAGTCGCCCCGATTTACTGCTCACCGGTCGCACCCTATTTGGTAAACCCGCCGCCAAGGGTCAACAGTTCGACGATCATTATTTTGGCGCGATTCCCGAACGGGTTCAGGTGTTTATGCAGGAAGTAGAGGAAAGAATGTATCGCCTCGGCATTCCGGCCAAAACCCGCCATAATGAAGTCGCTCCAGGACAGTTCGAGATTGCCCCCTTTTTCGAGGCGGCCAACGTGGCCAGTGACCATCAGCAGTTAATTATGACTTTGCTGAAAAGTACGGCTAAAAAACACGGTTTTGTTTGCCTACTGCACGAAAAACCCTTTGCGGGAATTAATGGTTCGGGAAAACACGTTAACTGGTCCGTCGGCAACGCTACCCAGGGCAATCTGTTAGATCCGGGCGATACTCCCCACGCTAATATGCAGTTTTTGTTGTTCTGTGGGGCGGTTATTCGTGGCGTTCACAAGTACGGGCCGCTTTTACGCGCAGTGGTGGCTACCGCCAGCAATGATCACCGTTTGGGGGCAAATGAAGCTCCCCCCGCCATTATTTCGGTATATTTGGGCAGCCAGTTAGAAAAGGTATTCGACCAAATTAGCCAAGGACAAATTGAGGGTTCTGATGCCCCGGGGTTGATGGATCTCGGTGTCGATACCCTGCCGGTATTCCCCAAGGATCCTGGCGATCGCAATCGTACCTCTCCTTTTGCTTTTACGGGCAATCGCTTTGAATTCCGCGCTGTGGGTTCTAATCAGTCAGTTTCCGGGCCGCTGGTGGCGATGAACACGATTCTAGCGGATTCCCTGACTTGGGTGGCGGATAACTTAGAAAGTCGGATGAAAGCAGGGGAAGACCTCAAGACTGCTGCCGAGGGTGTTCTCAAGGAGATCATGGACAAACACAGAAATGTGATCTTCGGAGGTAACGGATATTCCCCAGAATGGCACAAAATGGCGGTAGAAGAGCGCGGTTTAGCCAATCTCCGCACCACTGCCGATGCTTTACCCGTGCTGAAGGCTGATTATATCGAAGAACTGTTTGCCCGCATGGGTGTGCTTACCCCCGTTGAACTGGAAAGTCGTTTCGATGTCTATGCAGAACAGTATTTACTGGCCATCGAGGTGGAGGCGAAACTGGTGGTAAGTATGGCTAAAACGATTATTTATCCCGCTGCCGTTCGCTACTTGTCGGAATTGTCTTTGGCGATCGCTAATGCGGCGGCGATCGGCATCGAGATAGATAAGGAAAGCGCCCAAACCGTCTCGAATCTAATTAAATTACTGATGGACGGCGTTAGCAAACTGAGTGCGGCCATGGCTAAAGACGATTTTGACTCGATCGAGGAACATATGCAGTATTCCGCTCAAACGATCCGTCCCTTGATGGATAAGGTGCGCGAATATGCTGACACACTGGAAGGGGAAGTGGCCGACAATTTCTGGCCGCTGCCTACCTATCAAGAAATGTTGTTTGTTAAATAACATGACGGCAAGGAGGGGGTAAATAAATGATTAGCTACCCCCTTCTTTTTAGCTCTGGTAGTTTTAAGTTATGTTAAGAAAAGTAAATACAAACGTAAAACTACCATGGTATTAACTCCGACAATTGGCGAAAAATCCTATAATCGTCAGGATTGGCAAAAAGGCTATCAATCCCAACCTAACGAGTACGATTACGAGGTAGAAGACATCGAGGGGCAAATTCCCGCCGATTTACAGGGTACAGTCTTTAAAAACGGCCCCGGTTTACTCGATATCGCTGGCACTGCGATCGCTCATCCCTTCGATGGGGATGGTATGATCAGCGCGATTAGCTTCAATCAGGGGCGCGTACATTATCGTAATCGTTTTGTTAAAACCGAGGGTTATCTCCGGGAACAGAAAGCGGGAAAACCCCTTTATCGCGGTGTTTTCGGCACGAAAAAACCGGGGGGAATTTTCGGCAATGCTTTTGATTTGCGTCTGAAAAATATTGCTAATACTAATGTTATCTACTGGGGTAATAAATTACTGGCACTTTGGGAAGCGGCCGAACCCCATCGCCTCGATGCTAAAACCCTTGATACTATTGGTTTAGACTATCTCGATGGTATCTTGGAAAAAGGTGATGCTTTTGCCGCTCATCCTCGCATCGATCCCGCTTGTATCTTCGATAATCATCAACCATGTCTGGTAAATTTTGCCATTAAAACGGGTTTGTCTAGTTCAATTACTCTCTACGAAATTAGTCCCACGGGTAAGTTATTACGTCGTCATACCCACAGTGTACCGGGCTTCTGTTTTATCCACGATTTTGTTATTACTCCCCACTACGCTATCTTTTTCCAAAACCCGGTTGGTTATAATCCTTTTCCCTTTCTTTTTGGGTTAAAAGGTGCGGGGGAATGCGTTATTAATCAACCGGACAAGTTAACTAAGATTATTATTATCCCCCGGGAGCCTAACAAAGGAGAAGTGAAAGTTTTAGAAACTCCATCGGGTTTTGTGTTCCATCATAGTAATGCTTTTGCACAAGGGGAGAAAATTTATATCGATTCTATTTGTTATCAATCCTTACCACAACTGGATTCAAATAGCAGTTTTCAATCGGTAGATTTTGATAGTTTAGCTCCAGGACATCTGTGGCGATTTACACTAAATTTATCAGAAAATACCGTTACAAGAGAATGTATTCTAGAGCATTGTTGTGAATTTCCCAGCATTAATCCTGCAAAAGTTGGTCGAGATTACCGTTATTTATACATCGCTGCCACTCATCATGCCACCGGTAATGCTCCTTTGCAAGCAATCTTAAAACTGGACCTATTAACGGGAGAAAAACAATTACATTCTTTTGCTCCCCGGGGATTCGCAGGTGAGCCAATTTTTGTGCCTAAACCCGATGGAATCGCTGAAGATGATGGTTGGTTATTGGTAGTTACTTACGATGCAGCCAATCATCGATCGAATATGGTAATATTAGATGCTAAAGATATTACTAATTCCCTAGCAGTTATCCATCTTAAACACCATATTCCCTACGGGTTACACGGTAGTTGGACAGGACAATGTTTTTAAGTTAAT
This sequence comes from Microcystis flos-aquae FACHB-1344, assembly GCF_014698375.1. Classification (NCBI taxonomy): domain Bacteria; kingdom Bacillati; phylum Cyanobacteriota; class Cyanophyceae; order Chroococcales; family Microcystaceae; genus Microcystis; species Microcystis flos-aquae. The sequence goes on from NZ_JACJSW010000073.1 coordinate 24,090, forward strand.
TCTGTGGGGGTGGATTGAAAACCCACCTTTGCTAAACTTTACTCTTGAGAGCCTTCTTGTAATAGCCAAAAACCAGCGAAGGATTCCGATTCAGGGTTAGATTGAACGGCTAAAAAATGCAGATTATTGGCTTTTTGTTTAGCTTCTTCAAAGTTTTTAGCTTCCTTTAAAGTCTCGGTATTAGTGACGTTGACGAGAATCCAGCTATCACTAGCACCCGTTTCTAAACGTAGCAGAGGACGAGAACCAGTTTCTAACTTTAAATAGGCCATTTCTAACCCTGACATCCAACCAGCTAAGGGTAAAGCGCGGGGAGAAAAAATAACTAAACCGGGGATTTTTAGATTCTCATCTAATCCCATCCCTAGTATAGGCAAATTTTCTCCGAAGCTAATATCCCAATCTTTTAAATCATTAAAAGAAGACAATTCTAGCGTGACAAAAGCCCATTTATCTGCCTTATCTCCCCGGACAGCATCGGGAAGGGGAACAGCATTTAAAGGGGGATAATTAACGGAAGCAGTTTTAGTTAAATTTTGATCATAACCAACTTCTTGGGGATAGAAATTAACCATTCTTTCTTCTATCCATCTCGTTAAAGCATGAGTGCGACGACTAGGGGAAGCGGGAACACCGATATCCTCGCAAGCTTTGCTAATCATGTTATTCATCTGACGACGGAAAAAGCGAATTTTTTTGGGACTTACCCCCGCTGCCTTGATAGCTGCAGTAATTGCCTCTCCTAACCATTGGGAATTAACCATCGTATTAGGACAATAACTGGCATATTTAAATATTGTATCGGAGGAGCGATCGATTGTTGCCGGAGTTTCACAGATTAATAATTCCCATCTTTTTTTATTATTTTCATCCACCACCGGCCGCGAATAAAAATCAAGTTCCCAAATAGTCATATTTTTTTCAGTTATCAGTTATCAGTTATCAGTTATCAGTTATCAGATTTGAGTTTTAAGTAGGTGGGTGGAATTAAATATAAGATGAACGTAGGTTGGGTTGAAGCATGAAACCCAACACCCGCTCATGTTACGCTACCGCTAACCCATCCTACAAATAATTGTGCCTCCCTATTTAAGTGTGCAGTATGTATTAAGTGGGCAGTATTAAATAGCAGCTTCCTACTGTCTTTTTACTGATTACTGTTTACTGTTCACTGTTCACTGAAAAATCCCCTATTCCCGACAACAGTACGAACGCGGTAGATGGGACGTTTTTGGGATTCATGGTAAGTTCGCATCAAAATTTCTGCCAAAAGACCAAAACAGAGTAATTGTACCCCAGTTAAAAAGAATAACACGGCCAGGATTAACAAAGGTCGATCGCCGATTTCTTGTCCGAAACCGAGTTTGAGAATAGTCAGATAAGTGCCTAAAATAATCCCCACTACCATCGATAACAGTCCGTAGAGTCCAAAAATGTGCATCGGACGGGTGAGGAACTTTTTCATAAAAAAGACAGTAAATAAGTCCATAATCACGCGAATTGTGCGACCTAAACCATATTTACTCTGTCCGAACCGTCTAGCGTGGTGATTAACGGGAATTTCGGTTATTTTTGCCCCTTCAATAAAAGCCAATGCGGGTAAAAAACGATGTAATTCCCCGTAGAGATTCATATCGGCGACTAATTCGGCTCGATAGGCTTTCAAAGAACAACCGTAGTCGTGTAATTTGACCCCTGTTACCTTGCCAATCAGCCAATTAGCTATTTTTGAGGGTAAAAGCCGTTTTACCCGGTCATCTTGGCGATTTTTGCGCCAGCCACTCACGAGGTCATAACCTTCCTCTAATTTGGCCAATAATAGGGGTATATCATTGGGATCGTTCTGTAAATCGCCGTCGAGGGTAACAATTATCTGTCCCGTGGCATAATTAAATCCGGCAGCCATGGCGGGGGTTTGTCCGTAGTTGCGTCGCAATATTACCGCCTTGAGATCATCGCGATTTTTAGCTAAATTAGTTAAAACCTCGGTGGAACCGTCCTTAGAACCGTCGTCAACACAGATTATCTCGTAGTTAATTTGATAAGAACGCAGAATCGTGGCTATACTCTCGACGAGATGGGGAATACTGTCCACTTCGTTATATATGGGAACCACTACCGATAAAGTCTGGATAGCAGCCTGTGGGTTTGGTTCGTTGACACTGATGGACGGTGTAATCGGGGACATATTTGACTGACGCGGGGACGTTTTGGGGCGATTGTATCACAATTCAGTGATCAGGAGATAGGAGACAGGAGACAGTATTCAGGAGTCAGTATTCAGGAGATTATTTTTATTTATTCTCCCCTCTCCGGCGCTCCCTTCTCCCCACACCCCACACCCCACACCCCACACCCCTTATCCCTGTTCACTGTTTACTGCTCCCCGTTCCCCTTTCTCTGTTTGCTTTTTGGCTAAAATTGCCTGACGAAAACCTAAGACGACGAGAATATTGGAGAGGGTGAGGAAAAATTCGGCGCTGCCGTGTAACCAATCGACGTTGGCTAATTCTTGACCATAGTGGATTTTGGCGTAGATACCGGCAGGAATGGTGATAAAAACGAAGATTAACAGCACATAAAAGCCAATTAAGGCTAAAAGGGGCATTTTTCCCGAACGAGTGATCAACCAAAGAAACCCCAGATAGGGAAACAGGGAGATGGCAAATAAACTCTCTTTATTCATTGTTAACGCTAATTTTACTGGAACGCCACAGCCACCAACCGGCAGCACAGAGGGTAAAATTTCCTAAGACAGTCATGGCTGCCTGTAGGGTGACTAACCAGGATAAGGCACTGATATTATCAAAAAAATGCCATGTACAGGCACACATTGCCCCAATTAAAGCGGGTAACATTCCCCAAGATAACATTCGCCACGATCGATCGCTACTGACGTCGCCATAGGTCCACACTAACCAGATCGCCGCTATCCATTCTACGACACTCGATACATGAACCATCCAGGTCGGTATTGATAAAGCATTCATTTTTTTTACAGGAGACAGTTATCAGTTATCAGTTATCAGATTTGAGTTCTTATCTCGTTCCCAGGTTCTACCTGGGAACCCTTTGTTCAGGTTCTACCTGAAGGATATTTTAATAAAGAGCCTTAAATATTGTGTGTCAAGACAGAGCCTTGGCACAAGCAAAATTTTCTAGCCATTGAATTACCTGTTGACCTAAGCTAACATTGTTTAATCGATCGATCTCGCGAATGCCGGTGGGACTGGTGACATTAACTTCGGTGAGGTAGCCACCAATCACATCTAATCCGACAAAATATAGGCCATCTTCTCGTAATTTTGGGGCTAAAGTGGCACAGATTTCTAATTCTCGAGCGGTGATTTCTGTTTTTGCTACTCGTCCACCCACTGCCATATTACCGCGAAATTCTGAACCGGTGGGAATGCGATTAACTGCCCCGATGGGTTCACCATTGAGGACAATAATGCGTTTATCTCCTTCTTGGGCAGCTGGTAAATAATCTTGAATCATTACCGGTTCTTGTCCCCATTTTGTGCTAATTTCAATCATTGAATTGAGATTGCGATCTTCGGGACTAAGAAATAAAATTCCCTCCCCTGCTTTGCCCCCCAAAGGTTTCATAACTGCCGCCCCTTTTTGGTTGACAAATTCCCTAATTGTCGCTTTATCTTGGGAAACAATTGTGGCGGGCATTACCTGAGCAAAGTGAATCGTATATAACTTTTCGTTGGCATGGCGTAAACCCCTAGTTGAGTTAATTACTTGAGTTTTTTTGGGGTCGATCAGGTCTAATAAATAGGTGGCATAAAGATAGGCAATCGTCACGGGTGGGTCTTTTCGCATCCAGACAAAATCGAAGTTTTCTAGGCAGGTAAAAACTGTCTCTTGTCTTTGATACCATTGAGATGCAGCCACCCAATGATTATCTTTTAACTCCACGGGAACCAGTTCAATTTTAGTTAGTTTTGCCCAAGCTTTTCCCGCAATCGCACTGAGATCAGTGATGGAAGTCATCCAGATTTCATGACCTAATAATTGGGACGCTTCCATGATAGCTATACTGGTATCATGGCCTGGATCTAGATACTCGATCGGATCGATAATAAAGGCTAGTTTCATTAATAGTTTTTATCCTTAATTCTGCAACAGGGGAGCTAAACCACCACTTCTATCTAAAGCATAGATGTCATCGCAGCCCCCGATGTGTTGATCGTTTATAAAAATCTGTGGTACACTTGTACGACCATTGGCTCGATCGGACATTTTGGCTCGCGCTCTTTCATCACCATCGATACAATATTCGGTAAACTCCACCCCTTTTTTCTTGAGTAATGCTTTAGCGCGGATACAGAAAGGACAGGAACTCCAAGTATAGATCTCAACATTAGCGGCCATAAAATTTATCTCCCTTCTTTACATATCTTAAATTTTAGCCGATAACCGAGCAGTGATCTTCCTTCAGGTCAGAAAACGCCAATTAGGGCGATTCCACTGATATATTGCTTGTATTTCCCATTCTTCACCGTTTTGAAAGCGAATACGGCAACTAACAGGGCGAGAATCATCCTCACTTTCATTTACGGCGTTGTCAGATCAGAATAGGTAAAGATGCAATGCAATCCTTGCTATCAAAGTAATTTCAGTTCCGGTGCTGATTCGGAGCATCTTTCAATTTGACAACGCCTATTGTAGGGCTAATTCATGAATTAGCCCTACACCTATTACCTCACAGGTAAACCCGTCGCAACTATCGGGAGCGTCTGTGGGAATCCATTCCCATGAGAGTCCTAAAAAAGCTGATTTCAAAGGGTGACGATCCACGATAATCTAAGTATTGGGGAAATCATACCGTAAAATCACTCATCTATGACACCACGCTCGCTCACCGTTTTGCTCCTTTCTGTTCTTTTCTGGCTGTCTAGCTGGCTTATCATCCCTATTGCTCAAGCTTTGACCCCAATTCAACTATTAGATGTATCTTATAAAGACTGTCCCCCCGAATTAGCCGAGGGGAGTGTCACCAGTGGGGGAACCAGTTTTCCGGCTAATTGTTTTTTAATCACCGGCAAAGCTAAAAATAATTCTGGAAAAACCGTCTATGATGCCGATGTTTTTGGTCGGATTTACGATGCTAACGGGGAACCGGCTTTACAAAATCGTAGCCGAGTCGGGGCAATTCCAGAAGTGCCGCCGGGGATTAGTGATTTCGAGATCAGAATTTCTGTTTCTACCAATCAACCAACCCCCTTGCGACTGGAAAAATTCAAAGCTTCCGGTTTTACCAGTAGTGTGGATCCGCGGATTTAGAAACTGCTACTGACCAGACTGCTGGCCCCTGTGGCTACGACACTCTGAACAACGTTGAGCAGCAGGAAAGCGAGGATCGGGGAAAAGTCCATCCCGCCTAGGGGTGGGATAATCGAGCGAAAGAGGTTTAAATAGGGATCGGTAATCGGACTGAGAAAAGACATAATCTGATAGGCCCAACCGGCATTTTGGAACCAAGTCAGTAAAACCCTAACAATTAGGATTACCGAGTAAATTTGCAGGAAATTGTTGATTATCGTCAAAATAAACCCTATATCGCTCATAAATAAATCTTTCCTCAAGGAGGCGTGATGGTTAGTTTAGCTTTGATCTTACCAAAAAAATGGTCTTTAGTTACTCTCTCCGCCCTGTCTTACTGGTTTTAACCAGCTATCGGCTTATCCCTAGGTAAATCCTTTCAGGAGTGCCATTATACCAGATATTTTCTCTCTGCTCGATTTATTTAATAAGCTCTGCTGATGAATGAAAAAAAATAATAAACGGAACTTATAACTATTCGCCTCTACAATCTAAGCATTATCCCTAACCAGTGCTAAATTTTCTGACATCCAAGCTTGATTAATAGTTTTGGTGTCTTTAGAGACAGTTTTCTCCACTATTCGCTTACTTATCAACTTTATCTAACTCGAACTAAGTTTTGGGTGGATTCCCTATCGACTCTGTACCATCTTTAACACCGATAATTTTAGTCAAAGATGTAAAAAAGGAAGATCATGATTGTGAGAGCGTGTAATTAGTATAATTAAAGTAAAAATCATTCCAATGTAGCCATGATTAAAAACATTAATGTAACTGGACTTAAACCTGAACAAATTCAGCAGATACAGGTACTTATTGCCGCATTTAAAGCTCAAAATCAACTCAATCAAAGTGAACCTGAAATTGATATGATTGAATACCTGTTGGAAAATCCTATAGAGGTTGATAATTTAGAATTTATGAAACGAGAAGAAATTTATGACAGAACTTAAAAATCATAGTTGTTTTGTTGATTCTAATATTTGGCTTTATGCTTTTTCCACTGATAAAAAAGAAGAAAGTAAAAGAATATTGGCAAAACAATTAATTAAAGAAAAGTCCATCATTATCAGTACCCAAATAATTAATGAGGTTTCTTGTAATTTACTTAAAAAGCATAAGCTTGATGAAGAACAACTGTTTCAATTAATTGTTTCCTTTTATAGAAAATATCAAGTTATCTCATTTAATCTTGATATTTTTGAATCTGCATCTAATCTGAGAACTCAATATCATCTATCATTTTGGGATAGTTTAGTGATTGCTTGCACTTTATTTTCTGATGCAAATATTTTGTATTCAGAAGATATGCAAGATGGTTTAATTGTTGATAAAAAATTAACTATTATTAATCCCTTTAAGCAATAAAATTATTTTACTGGTTAATGATGCTGTCTTTAACATCTCTAAAACCAGTCCTAACGGTACAGTTGTCGGCACAATTAACACCACCGATGCCGATAACAACCCCTTAACCTACAATATCACCGCAGGTAATCCTAACCTCGATGGCGACGGTATCTCCGCCTTTACCATCAATAATAGCGGCCAAATTGCCATGGCTGACTCCGATGACAAGGCTGTAGTCATCTCCCTACCCTAAGTAGGTAGGCACAATTATTTGTAGGATGGGTTAGCGGTAGCGTAACCCATGCGGGCGTTGGGTTTCATGCTTCAACCCAACCTACGTTCATTTTATATTTAATTCCACCCACCCACTTAACTAAGGGACTTGCGCTTTGATAATGTACCTTTTGGGCGAACGCAGTTCGCCCCTACATTGTGGACTAGGTAAATCCTTGCAGGAGTGCCATTATACCAGATAGTTTCTCTCTGCATGGTTTATTTAATAAGCTCTGCTGATGAATGAAAAAAAAAAATAAACGGAACTTATAATTATTCGCCTCTACAATCTAAGCATTATCCCTAACCAGTGCTAAATTTTCTGACATCCAAGCTTGATTAATGGTTTTGCTGTCTCTAGAGACAGTTTTCTCCACTATTCGCTTACTTATCAACTTTATCTAACTCGAACTAAGGTTCGGGTGGATTCCCTATTGACTCTGTACTATCTTTTTCACACGAGGTATATCATGGCTATCATCTACGTTAAATCCGGTTCTACTGGTAATGGTTCCGCTTGGAATAATGCTTATGGTAGTTTAGCAAGTGCGCTAACTGCGGCACAAGCTGGCGATGAAATTTGGGTGACTGCGGGTACTTATAAACCCACTACAGGAACAGACAGGAATGCAACCTTCACCCTAAAAAATAATGTCGGGATTTATGGCGGATTTGCCGGAACAGAAACTGCTGTTGATTCGGTTTTTAGTCGAAATTATGCTAACCGAGGTAGTGGTGGCGCGGTTTTCAATAAATTGATGAAACTGTGTAAGAAAATCAGTAACGTTTTAGGCTTGATTTCTGGAGTTACCCTTGCAACTGCTGGAATGCTTCTTGTTAATTCTAATCCTGCTTCAGCTTCCCAGTTATGGAATTTTACAATTGGAATTGGTAACAGATTTTCTGCGGGAACTTTTACAACTAACGATTGTAACAATTTTACAAGTCAATGTTTTGTTACGGGGATTACAGGGATAGATGCGTGGGGAGATAGTATGTTTCAAGTGCCTCCACCTGGCTTGATTCCTGAGATGGGAACTCCAAGCATTAATAAAAATTATTACCTCAAATATTATGATAATTTACTACCGCTAACCTATAACGGAATTGTTTTTACCTCTCTGAATAGTGAAAGATACATTCTTTTTAATTGGAATTTATTTTTTGATTCTACTAATCAAAAGTATTATCTTTGGCAACAAGCAAAATATTTATGTAAAGGTACACCTATAAGTTATAACTGCTCCAAAGGTTTTTCGGGCGATGATCGCTATACTACACCAATAGCTTACTATAATTATTATAATGGTGAAGTACAGTTCCAATTTTCCCCAGCTAACCCTCCCCCACCACCGCAGTCTGTCCCCGAAGGCGATAACGTGATTGGTTTACTTCTCCTTGGGGGATTTAGCTTAAAACGGGTGATTTTTCGGTTATTGAAGCAGTAAACTTTGATTTAGGATAAATTGGGGACGTAAGCGATTGCGTTTGCGTCTCTTTGTTAATAATTCAAAGACAAGCTAGAATTTTAGTAAGACAACGTTAATCTCTAAGGTTTATCAATGACTCAAATATTGCTCGAAATTCCTGATGAATTAATATCTCGTTTACAAGAACAAAAATCCTCGGTTCAAGAGATTGTCATCAAAGCTTTGGAAAATTATATTCAAACTAAATTACCAGATATTACTAAAACTCGCACTTGGGAACTTTGCGGAAGTTTAGAAATTAACCAACCTGAACCTAAATATATTATCGGACAAGATAATCATGGTCAAGTTGTTACTAACTACGCTGAACACATTGATGAAACTCTCTATTAAAATTTGTGACTAAAGAAATTATTGTCGATACTTCTGCTTTAATTGCTTTTTTTATTAAATCTGAAACTCATCACGAAACCGCTCAAAATTATTGCCTAGAAAATCCTCATAATAGTTGGATTATTCTAGAATCAGTATTTGATGAAACGGTTACTTGGCTCCGGAGTAAGGTTTCCAGTAAAGCCTCAATTCAAGTAGGTCAAATACTAAGAGAAGATCATCATTATATTAATCTATCAGATAGTGACGATCTGGCAACATGGGAGGCTTTCTGTAAATACAATGATAAAAAATGGAGTTACACAGATTGTTCTATTTTAGTTATGGCTCATCGCTTGCAAATATTCGAGGTATTCGCTTTTGATGATCATATTCGTCAAATGGCAGGATTAGGAATTATTTGTGTACCATAAACCAATAAAAATACAACCTCGCTAATGTTAACCTCGTTTCCTTCCAACTGAAACTGTATGAGGATAATAATGGGACAGTTGGTAATGAAATCACAGGGAACAATCCTATTCTCGGTAATAGCTTCTTTGCCGAAATCCTAGTCGGTGATATTCGTACCAATGCAGCTGGTTTAATCATTAACTCCCTTGACTTTGGTTTTGCTGCGGATGTTGCTCAAAATATCAATAACTTTGCTGATATTAGCAATGTTAATAGTCCTTTAATTACCTCTAATTTCCCCCTATTCCGAGGCGGTACTTTAGATAATACTAACGGATTAATTGATAACCTAAGCGGTGGTGCAGTCCCCGAAGCAAGTCAAGGTACAGCGATTGGTATTAATCAACTTTCTCGCTTTGGTTTACTCCGATTTAACGTCGTTGGAACGCGGGATAACTCCAACCTAACCGTCACCTTTGATCCTTCCCAAATTGGTTTTGCTGATGGCACATTTGCTGATCCTAATGGTACTTTAAGCTTAACCCGTAATATCATTATCAATGATGCTCCCATCGTCGGTACTATTAATAACGTCAACCTAGCAGAAAGAAGCGCAGCAGGTACAGTAGTAGTAGCCGGTAACTTAGTCGAAGCAACTGACGACGCTTACGGACAAACTCCTACTTTTAGCCTCAGTACCTCTCCTAAAGATGGTTCAGGAAATAACCTTTTTGCCATCAATTCTACTACTGGTGAAATTACCCTAACTCAAGCGGGTTTTAATACCATTGACTTTGAAAGCGGGGTAATATCCTATCAATTAGGAGTCAAAGCAACCGACGGTTATAAACTCTCTACGGAAAAGACATTTAACGTTAATATTACCAACGTTAATGAAGGGACAATCGTAGTAGATAAAAACGCCATCACCTTCGGGACAAAACTCTCCCAATACCGTACAGGTGCAACCGATAGCCTTTTTGTCCGTCCCAACTTTGCTGACAAAACCCAATACATTGATAGTACTAATACCGCAGTGGGAACTAACGATGTACTCGCCATTGCTGGTATTACTATTAATGCACAAAATGTCACCACAGATGCCAATTTTGCCAATGGAGACATACTGCTAAACCCCGGACAAACTCGACGTATTGCTTTAGCATATACACCCAAAGCAGCGCGAGAAAACTTCAATTTGGCTAACGGTTTAGTCATCAACAGTAATGCTCAAAACAATTCCGCTTTGAACATTCAACTAACAGGAAAATCAACCTTTAACAGTGATATTTACTACGATGGACGGGGGAATTTAACCGACTTAAACACCTTACAACGTCCAGGATTATTTGGTAGTATTAGTGGACAAACTAACTATGATCCTACTGCTGATATTACCGGAGATGGAAGAATTAATCTGGCGGAATTAGTTCCCTTCAATTCCGAATTTGGGTTAGTTGTTTAGATTAACTCTGTAGGTTGGTTTGACCCAAGGAAACCCAACCATTCCGGTTAATTACAATAGGTTTTGATGGGTTACGAATTGCGCTAACCCATCCTACAAAATAAAGGTTCAGGTAAGGGTTCATTATCTGCTTGATAAGCAATCATTAGCGATTCTATAGCTTCTTTTCCATTAGCGACAGCTTCCTCATAAGTATCTCCATGAGTACGCCAATATTGCCCTGGAAAATCAGGCAATGCAACCAAAAAACAATTGTCTTCATCAGACCATTGAATCACCATGGGATATTTAATTTGTGCCATTTTCTTGATTCCTCTTACCTTCTTTTTCTTGATACAGTTTGGCATCGGTACTGTATTTTCCAGAAACAGTAACTTTACCAGAGTACAGATGATGTACCCAGTTAGTGTGACTTCCCTTGCCAGGTTTTTGAATAAATCCTGCTTTGCGTAGCATTTGTTTTAACTCGCTAACTTTTTTAACTCAGGAGAACTACATTATGTCTAGTCTGACTACTCAATTTAACCTCAAAACTGATAATAGTGGCCTAGCGGGAACTATTATTAATAGTCCTCTTCGTTTAGGGGATAGATTTTTTGTAGAAATTTTAATGGAAAATAGTGATATTAATCCGGTCGGTATCACTAGCAGTGCCATTAATTTATCCTTCGATCCTCGCTCAATTCAAAACATCGACAATCCTTTCACTCCCTT
>NZ_JACJSW010000074.1:0-6864 GCF_014698375.1 Microcystis flos-aquae FACHB-1344
ATAAAGGGCTTTCAGACTATCGGTTAGTTGAATCAGGGATGCTGGTTTCATGCGAGTTCCTCACTCTGAGGATTTTCCCATTATTATAGGATCAATCATTCTCTGTAATTCTCTTAGTGGATATGATGCAGAATCTCAAATCCTCTCCCAAAGCTATGCTGATGTTATCTTACCGGCGATTTATCATGGGGCACATCGGACTGATTGGTATCTTCAGTGGGTTTGTTATCAAACCTTTCCCCTGAAGCAAATGTGTTTTACTGACATTCGAGTTAAGAATGCCCGCAGCGGTGGCCATAGTAAAATTCAAAAGCCGCAGCATTATGAGCCAACAGAAGCATTGTTTTTGTTTAATCGACACGCCAAGAAGCCATATCCATTGTTGAAAAAAAAGGATGATATTCTTAAAAATAATGTTGAAGTTTTTGAGCGGCTAGTTGATAAAACCCCTATTGAGTTCACTCTGAAAGACCTAGCAAAGGTCTATGATATCAGCAATACTGATTTTAAAATTAGACAACCTACGGCCAGTAGTCGGTACTTGTACAGAAAACCTTGGAATCGTTTTGTCTGGAAACTGGTCAGAAAACTGACAGGGGAATATAAATATTAATTCCACCGCGCTCTGGCTTTGAAAGCTGTCAAATGGCTACTCACTTATGCTGGGACAGCTTGACAGAAGGAAGGGCATTTTAGTAGTCAGCCAAAAGTCTCAGGAAGTATTTAACGGAGCCAGTCTAAATAATTCTTAAACACAATTCTTCTCCGCTCTCCAGAGTGAGAGAGGGGTTAGGGATGAGGGGATTTTACAATTCATTGAGTTTTGCTATACATTAGCCTGTGGTTAAACTTTTATACGGAAAATTTGCCAGACAATCTCCTATGGACTAAACTTTTTAGCCATTCAGGCATAGAGAGAATTGCCATGTATAATAAATTGGCAGCTAAGAGCCAATTGATCATTTCATCAACTAACCAAGGATATAAGAATGGACTTGCGTAAAAGGTTGTCACCATAGCGACTAAAGCCATACTGGAAGGTAAGCTCAATTGATTTTCTTGCTTAATCCAATCCAAAATTTGAGGAAGGGCAAAGATTAGAAAAGTTAATTTGTAATCATAAAGCATGCCAATAACAAGAAAATTTCCTAAATGAATTGCTGCCGCAAGACGGAAGTAATCAATGTATCGACTTTTATCTAAAGATTTGTCCGAATCGGTTGAGACAAAATCCGAACTAAGCCATTCTTTAAAAATTTTAAATTTCGACAATAAAACTCTGGTTAAGATTGACATAGTAAATAAAATCATAATTATATACATCATATATATGATCGTATTTTTAAGATCAGTTTCGCCGCTAGTAAGCTTTGATAGAATATATTTGACTGCACCAAAGAGGACTTTATAGCCAAAACTATACCAAATTCTCCCATCATGAATGCTTGAGATAGTTTTAATCTCCCCTATACTAGCGAGAAAATAAGTAATAAAAGCAGTGGTAAAAATAGCCGACAAGAACAGAAATAGATTTCTTTTTTCTTTAAGAATTACCGCCAGTCCAAAAATTGGAAATAGTTTAACAACCCCCCAAAAAAATATTAATAAATAGGCACACAACCTAAAAATTAATGCTCGGCTATTCTTAATTATCATTAGTGCGACACCCAGCCAAGAATAGATAACAATATCTACGTTGCCACGTTCCACTAAAAGCATTACTGGTGGTGAGCATAAAATTAGGGCATAAACTACAGCTTCTTGATAATTTAATCTGCCAATGATCATTAAAGTTATCCCATAAAAGATTAAAGCAAAGAAAACTCCCCAAAATATAGTATCACGCTGCTCTAACCCCAGCCAAGTTAATGAAGACCAACTACTAGGATAAGATATTTGCTTGAAGCAGGAATTATTGATTAGGGAAACTTCCTCAGTCAATCGATCACAATCAAAAGCACCTAATACGGCTGCAAGATCGATAAAGGGGTTTGTAGCCGCAGGAACCCCAAGTCTCCACCAAAAATTGTGATAGGGAACAAAAAAATTAGCTACATACAATAACCCAAAATATCCTAAGACTGCGGCAACTACCAAAAATCTGCCATCAATTTTTGATGGCTTTTTGAGCATTTTCCTAATCTGGATATGTATTGAATTTACTATGTCCACTTAGTGCCTCCTGCTATGAAAGGATTGATTATCTGTCAATTACTTGAGTTCAGTATAAGACGCTCATTGCGCCGCTAAATGAAAGACTACATCCGGTTGCCATGAAGCGATTAAACGAGCCACTAACTCAGCTAAGGCGGGGGTGGTATTGGCAGCTAAACTGAGGCCTTTTACCTCTGCCCCCAGATGGAGTAACCAAAACCCCAGCCAAGACCCCTTAAAGCCAGTATGACCCGTGATAAAGACCTTTTTGCCAGGCTAAAATGCTTTCTTTACCATATTTTCCATCTAGCTTGTCCAGTGTCATAAAGGTGATTGAGCATTTCCATTTCTCGGTAAGTATCCATGCACTGCCAAAACCCTTCATGCTTATAGACGGCGAGTTCTCCTAAAGCGGCCAGGGTTCTTAGGGGTTGTGCCTCAAAAGTCGTCGCATCTCCCTCAATTAAATCCAAAACCTTGCGATTTAAGACAAAATACCCCCCATTAATCCATCCCTCAGCCGTTTGGGGCTTTTCTTGGAATTGAGTGACTAAATTACCCTCAATGATTAACTCGCCAAAGCGAGAAGAAGGACGAACCGCCGTCATCGTGGCTAATTTGCCATGGGAGTAATGGAAGTCCAACAGATCCGCAATATTCACATCACAAACCCCGTCCCCATAGGTGGCTAAAAAGATATCGCTTCTGCTTTGGTCTATATAAGAGGTGAGACGTTTAAGACGGCCTCCCGTCATGGTTTCCTGTCCCGTGTCAATTAACCAAATACGCCAGTCTTCCTCCTCGTGTCCACTATCGAGTTTGGTCACTTTTTTATTGCCTAACTCTAAGAGGACATCACTTTGATTCCAATCATAGTTAAAGAAATAGTCCCGGATTATTTCCCCTTTGTACCCTAGACAGAGCATAAAGTCAGTTAGCCCATATTGGGCATAAGTTTTCATGATATGCCAAATAATTGGCCGATTTCCGATGGCAATCATCGGTTTAGGTCGAAATTCGGTTTCTTCCCGCAGTCGGGTTCCTTTGCCGCCACACAAGATGGCGACGGGAATGTTAGACTTATAGTCCTTAACTGTTAAACTGACCGATTGTATTACCATTAGATTATATAGTGAAGGGCTTTGAGAGTGACATCATCTTATCGAGGCAGTTTAACACGGGATTCCCGATTGTGTCCAATATCTGTCTAAAAAAATTTTTGTTAAGCGAGTGTGTCCAGTTTATTGCTAAACAGTCTCTTAAATCCTATAGCAGTTATCTTCATGGTGAGGTACGAGGTTTTCGTTTTGGGGAGTCGGCCAGCAATGCTAAATCAGGTTATACTTCATCTTTAACGCTAAATTCTAACCGAGTAGGACTAGAAATTAGTGCTACCATGCGAAGATAAATATTCGGGGATACGGTCACGAAGCTACCAGACAATTTTAGGATAAAAATACCGACACTTATGGGGAAATCAATCAATAAAGTCCGAGTAACAGCACTGATTTTAGGGATTCTAGCGATCGCCTTTGCCTTTTTCACCAGGATTGTCAGTATTTTTGAATACGTTACCTTCGATATCGGACCCGATCCCGATCAGATTAGCGGTGGTTACTTTTGGATGGATATGTGGAAGGGAAACTTTCCTCAATTGGGACCTGCAGGGGGGGGTGGAAAATATGGATTCGTAATTCCTCCCCTCTATGGTTATTTAGCGTTCCCTCTGACAATTTTCGGTACCGCTCCCGAATTTCAAGTCCTTACCAATGGACTATTTTCTTTTCTATCGATTCCCCTCTTAATCTACTTTGTTTATCAACTTTTAGAAAATGTAGAACAAGATAAACGTCTTCTCCTGTCCAGTTTGGCAGGATTTTGGTATAGCACGATCTATGCGGACTATTTCATTAATAATTTTTCCTGGGCCCCTAGCCCAATACCCTTTTTCCTGCTCGTTTTTGCTTTACTCTATCGGTTCCAGATGGAAACGAGTAAGCCGCTGCTCTATCAGGCTATAGCTTGGATATTCTTCGGGATTACCGTCGCTATATTGGTGAGTTTACACACCACCACGATGTTAATTATCCCAGTGACTTCTGTTATCGCCTCTCTAGGGTTTGTTTATCGAAATCGAAAGAATACTCGTAAATGTCTTTTGCCTTTTCTATCGATTCTCTCCGCAAATCTCGCCTTGATTATGTATTGGAATAGTGAGATAGTTCGGAATTTCGCCAATACGAAAGGACTGGTGAGAGCACTCACGGAGAAGGGGGCGAGCGGTGAACCATCGAGCAATCTGTTCACTCGTCTATTTAAAGCGATTTGGGAAACGGTTTATCTGGGTAATCAAGTGTTTTTTTTGAATGACAATATATCGATTTTCAATGTCGTAGTTTCTGCTATTTTTTTCGGCATTTCTCTATACATAGTCATCAAAAAATATCGAGGCAATAAAACACTTATCGGCTTTTTGGCGATCACTTGGATAATTTTTCTCTACGCTTCCTCTAATTATCCTGATGAGCATTTTTATTCCCATCGTAAAATCTTACTCTGGTTTGCTCCTATCCTCTTGGCGATCGCTAGTCTGGCCTATCTAAACTTTACTAAGACTTTCGACAGGATCCTCGGTCTAGTTCTAGCAATTATCATCGGCTATTCTATCGCAACTAATCTCTATTTCAATCAACGTTATCTTGCTAGTAAATACGGTTCCGAAAGACTCCTATCCGTGGCCGATACAGTGGAAATTATCAATCAGATTCCCGTTGGTTCAACCCTTTGTGATCCGGCCAAGAAAGGCAAAAGAAAAGAGCATGGTCAGTATGATTATATCGATACCTTTATGACCAAAAGAGAGCTAACGATAACCAATACCTGCCCATCGGGTAGTTATTATATACAGCCGAAATTTAAAATGGCTATCCAAATGAACGATTTATTTCCAATTTTTACCCTCGCCAAAACCCCCCCTCTCGATCGCCCGATGACTTCCCTTCTGGAAACCCCAGAAGCCTATCTCTATAAAATCGAGTAGCAATACTGTAGTGATGAAGATGCCTTTACTACCCTAGAGTTCGAGGATTAATCCAGGGTAAACCGGTGGTTAAGGGACAGTGTTAGTTCCATTAAACAATATTTATCGGTGATTTATTGGATGGGGTGCATTGTAAGCTGTATTGCCTTTAAACTGAGTAGGGGTCGAGAAGGTCGTCGCCGACCTCCCCTCCCATTCAGAACCGTACATGAGACTTTCACCTCATAGGGCCTCTAGTTTGACTGTTCCATTTGTCAAGTTAAGGAAGTTACAGTGAGTTGGATGCTATCTCGATTATTAGCATAGGCGATGATCACATCGTTAGCAAAGCAGTAAAGCCGTCCTGTTTTTGGTGCTGTAAACTGTTTATTTGTGCCAATGAGGAACAAACTATCTTGATCTTTATCAATTGAACCAATGAGTGAAAACCAAGGTGAATTAGGCATTCGTCGTAGTCCTTCACATAGTTTCAGAAAGAAATTAGGACTTTCATAACCATCAGCATTAGAGGTAATTGTCCAGTCTGTCCATTGACCTGTTGCTTGAAAATGATATTCTTGTCCAGCGACAAGATTAATTCCTGTATCGTTCCAGATTAGTTTTGAGTCTATGGTGACAGGGAGATTTTTGTTTTGCATTACCAGAGGGGAACGTAACCCAAGCCAAATCTTAAATTTTTTTTTTCGAGAGATAAAGAATCAGGAATCGCCACTGCACCTTCAGTATTAAAAGCATTGGCTTGTTCACAGGTATCTTTATCTGCTATTGACATCCTCGCCGCCCTAAAAGTGCGGCGAGGATGTCAAAGTGATATTCCTCAATAAAGTAAAGGGAAATTTGCAGTTTTCTAGGTTAAGATGGGCTAAAACAAGCGTTTAACCTGGCCATTCCTCCCCAATTGTTGAAATGTTTTTCGGCTTCGGTATTAATCTCACAGAGCGGTCGCGGCTTACCGTTGCCCGATCCGGGAAAAACGACATACATAACACCGCTACTCACACCACCTGTTCGGGGACTAGAAGGAATGCCCAACGCTTCAGCAAGGGCAATTGAACCCTCGCCAATTTTGTTGGATGGGCCAACATCTGCATAAATCCCATTGACAATCCTGCCGTTTTTACCATTAAAAACCACGGCAAAATCCCCCAGTTTTGCCCCGGCACTGCCACCACCGGGGAGAACAATATAGGGTATCCGAGTAGAATCAACATAGCGACTGGGATCAGTTTTTGCCTTAGTTCCATCCTGTAAAGCTGTCATAGAGACAAAATAACCTTGATCGGGTCCAGAGGGTTGCTCATAAGCTCGATTAGGATTTTGAGGGTCAGGGACAAGAATATTCTTGGCTCTTCGTTACTCTTTATGCTAAATCAACAGACAAGATGCCAAGACAACATACTTCTAACCCAAAAATTCCGAAAGTTTCTAAAGCCATAGGCTCTCCGTTTTATTAGTTTAAGTTTATTGTTGATTCCCTCGACCATCCCATTCGTTGTCCTTCGCTCGAAATAACTAATTATTTCTCCAAACCAGTTTCGGATTGTTTGACAACTCTTAGTAAAAACACTGGAGGATTTTGCCAACCATTCCGAGATGGATAGCATTCCCTCTGTCGGATTCTCTGAGGTTTCATAAATCTTTCTAAATTCTTCCTTTAATTCCTGCATCTT
>NZ_JACJSW010000075.1:0-35986 GCF_014698375.1 Microcystis flos-aquae FACHB-1344
CAGAAGATAGATAATTATCTTCACCGAGCTAGTCGTTATTTAGTCAATCTCTTAGTTGAGCAAGAGATAACAACTTTAGTAATTGGGAAAAATGACGGTTGGAAACAAGAAGTAAACTTAGGAAAAGTCAACAATCAAAAATTTGGGACCATCCCTCATGCTCGATTAATTGAGATGATTAGTTATAAATGTCAATTAGAAGGAATCTCTGTGATTCTTCAAGAAGAATCCTATACTTCCGTTGCTAATTTTTTGAATTTAGATCTGCTACCAGTGTATGGACAAACAACTGAAAGGCCAGTGTTTTCAGGAAAAAGAATTTCGCGAGGGTTATATCGTACAGATAAGGGGATTCTGATTCAATCTGATGTCATGGGTTCCTACAATATTTTACGAAAAGCATTCCCAAATGCGTTTAACCGCTATGGGATAGAGAGGTGCGTAGTTCACCCAAGGAGAATCAATCTCTCGAAGTAAAAGTGAAGGGAATTTCTGAAATGGAATTCAGTCTGTCTATATTTGACTATACTTTTACTAACTATATTTAATTGTGGTGTCTGGAGTAAGTCTCATGCTCAAATATCTGCCTGTTAAATTCCTGCGTTTTTTAGCGATTAGCTGTCTTGTCACGTTAATTTCTCTAGGATTTGACCGTTTACACCCCGTTAAAGCTAATCCCACCCTCATAGCTCAAAATGCTTGGGCCGGGGCCTCCTTCCCCGTGGAAAACTTTCAAACCTATACCTCTGGTTTCGGTTATCGTTCCTCTCCCATGGATGGCAGTCAACAATTTCATGCCGGGTTAGATCTGGCCGCACCCTTGGGCAGTTATATTCGCAATTGGTGGACCGGCAGAATCGTCGAATTATCGGATAATACAGGCTGTGGCACCATGATTAAGATGCAATCGGGTCAATGGACGCATATTTATTGTCATCTCATGGGTTCGGTTCAATCCGATAGCCGTGGTACTTTTTTGATTGACAGGTCAGGGGGAATCGTCCTTACTCTCGGTCAGGATATACCGGCAGGGGCGCGCATTGCTAGAGTGGGAATGAGCGGACGCACCACCGGACCACACCTGCACTGGGGACTGATGTACGGCAATCAATACGTTGACCCCGCTTTGGTTTTAAATGCTATGTACGGTTCTAATCCTTCGGGTAATACTTAAGAGGAAGTCCCGATGCAACAAGTTACAGCGTCAAGCATGAAAGTAGTACCCACTTCCCACTTCCCACTTCCCACTTTCAAGTCAGTCCCGATGAAAAAATTTTCACCCCCACAGATGAAAGAGCTTTCCTTCCCTACACCCCACACCCTACACCCTACACCCCACACCCTACACCCTCTTTCAAGTCAGGGGGAATTAGAGAATCTGTGATCGCATTCTGTTGAGAAAAAACATCGCTGCCCGGATTTAGTGAATAACGAGGGACACTGCTAAAATTAAGCTGATCGATTCAGGTATATCCAGATAAAATGCGAATATTAACCCTTGTACCGGGAGGAATTAGCAATCAACTGCTGTTTTTTCCCACTCTAGAAACTCTCCGGCAAACTTACCCCCAAGGTACTATCGATGTTTTGGTCGAACCTAGGGCAAAGGCTGCCTATCGTCTCTGTCCCCAGGTTAGGGAAGTGCTTTTATTTGACTATCGAGATCAGTACGGATTAGCGGATTATTTAAATATTTTGGGAGTAATTCGGGACCGGGAGTACGAAATCGCCATTAGTCTCACCAATCGTCCTGCTATCAATCTTTTACTCTGGTTAAATGGTGTTCCTAACCGTATAGGCTATGAAAATAATGGCAGCTGGTTCTTATCGCAACAAGTACCCCGGCCAACGGAAGGCTATCTAGCGGATAATTATCACGCACTGGTCAAAGGGTTAAAGATTGCTCCACCCTGTCCACCTTTAAAAGTAACCTTGAATCGCGATGATATCGATTGGGCCCAAATGGAGCAGCAACGCCTCAATATCAAGGATAGCGGCTATATTCTCCTCTACGCCGGCGGTAGCGATCTCAGCATTGGTCAAGGACTGGAAACGCTTTATCCCCTAGAGAGTTGGCTGGAAATTATCCAAGGCATTCGCCATCAACAACCGGATTTGCCAATTGTCGCAATCCAGGGAGAACTGGATGAAGCTTGGGTTTTAGCACTCAAAGCCATGGATAATAACTTAAAAGTGTCCAGAACGGCCGATATCGGTAAAATGGCGGCCATGATCGCCGGTGCCAATTTATTGTTAGCTACCGAAAGTGTCCCTTTACAGTTAGCCGTGGCCGTGGGAACCTATACCCTCTCTCTGCTGCTTCCTTCGTTGTCTAAGAGAGTTTTACCGAGCGGGGGAGAGCGTCATCGATATATTGAGGCTAATACGGGAAAAGTCGCCGATATTACCCCCGAAACTGTCCTGAAAAAGATTTGGGGCCGGTAAAAAATCGGGTTTCGATCGCTTTTCTCTTGGCTCGAAACCCGAAAAAAATCGGCATCAAGGCTCAATTTTGCGATTGAGATAACTGACTTTTTAAGGATTCTAGGGAGGCCCAACGACCATCGATGGCAGTATTTTCCGGAAGAAAAAAATCGGGTGGTTGACAATTGGCTCCGCAGAGTTGACGGGGGGGCAAAGTTAGACACAACTGCTCGTATAACCACATTTGCGGGTCAAAATCCCCGTTAGGATCGAGAGTTTCCGAGAGGTCTTCGTAGGCTATTTCTCGCTCTAGAGGATAGGAGTGATCGTAGTCTTTATTTTTGTCTAGCCAGATTAATTCGGAAGTGTTTAATTGCAGACGATGATTATATTGTTGTAAACAGCGATCGCAGGTTAAGGTGACGATGGTTTCTGCTTTCACCGATACTTCCAAAAAATTGCCCCCATGTCTAACCAGCAAGGTCCCCCGCACTGGTGTCAAGGTTTCTAGACCGGGGATAAAATTATCGATGATGATCACTCTTTGTCGATCAGGAGATTTGAGGAGGTGGGGGATAAAAATAGTTTCCATAGATAACTCCTGTATCATTTATCGGTTATCGGGTGTCAACTGCGTTAGCGAGTAACGCCATCATATCAGCTTATCGCAGACTGACCTCTAGAGACATAGACCAGTCCTAGACTGTGGGGTGTGGGGTGTATTTTCAGTGAACAGTGAACAGTAAACAGTAATCAGTGAACTGAAAACTCACATCTGATAACTGATAACTGATAACTGATAACTGCATTTGACAGGCTGTCTGTTGATCGATCGAGAAAGTTTCCTCAGAATTGGGAGTATATGCACAAAGATACTCCTATGTCAACGGTTTTGAAAAATTTTCTTCCTCGCCTCGGTGGATTGGTTATTGTTGCACTGCTCTGCTCGCTTGTGCTGGGGGGATGGCCTCGGCTGGGAAAAGCGGCTCAATCAGTACATTTATCCTACTGGTTGCGATCGGGAATTGAACAACTAGAGGCAGGTAATTATCAGCAAGCTTTGCAGGATTTCAATCAGTCGATCGAACGGGAAAATAACTTGGCCCTAGCCTACAGTAATCGCTGTTTAACTGAGATTTATTTGCAGGATTATCTCCACGCTTGGCAAGACTGCACCCGCTCTTTACAACAGCAATCTGATAATTATCTAGCCTATTTCCATCGGGGTTTAGCTTTTTATCGTTTGGGAGATTATCCACAGGCGCTGACCGATTATAACCAGACTATCCGGTTAAAACCCACCTATTATCAAGCCTACTATAATCGGGGGTTAGTTCAGGCAGCCATGAAAAATTATCCCCTTGCCCTAGCCGATTTTAATCAATCCTTGCGTCAAATTACTAACTGGCAACCCGACACTTTAGCCACTATTTATAATGATCGAGGTTTATCTCATTTAGCCCTCCAAAATTTTACCTCAGCTAAAGCGGATTTTACTCAAGCTCTCCGGTTAAATAAAAATAACGCCTCAGCCTACTATAATCTAGCTTGTACCGCTCACCAATTAGGTGAATACGAACGCTCGATCGCTCATTTAAATCAGGCGATTGCCATCGATCCTTTTTATGCCGATGCTTATATTAGAAGGGGATTACTGCGGCATCAATTGGGTTATTATCAATCAGCTTTAGCGGATTTAAATCAAGGAGCAAATCACCTCTATCATCAGGGATTGCACCACAATTATCAGCAAATCCTCGCCCTCATCGAGCAGATCCACCAACAGTTACTTTCCCTACCATCTCCCATTGTTTAAAAGAGCGATCAATATTACAAAGGAAAGCGCTTCATGGCTGTGACGGCAAGACGGGCATTATCTTTAAGGACTTGAGAAACCCGGGGAATTTGGGGAATTTGCCAGAGAACATCGACGGTGCGCCGTAATAATCGCACTAGATCTCCCTCATCGAGGCTAGTATTTTCGCACAATTCTGGCCAGGATGTCCCCTGGGCCCAACGGGAGGCAATCCCCATCAGTTGGGTTTCTAACCAGACAGGAATAGTGATATCGTAGCGAGATTGAGCTTGATAGAGTAAACGGCGAACTTCTCGCAAACCCGGGGAATTTCCCTCTCCTTGTCGCAAAATATCGATAACTTCTGGCACAGGTGGGTAATTGCACCAAGTATCGGGGCGAGGGGGTTCCGTAATTATAGCGCTGATGGCGGCGGCTAGTTGGCTAGGAGTCAATCTGTCCAAATCTCCGGACATCATCGCTAATCCTAACCAGAGTTCATTTTCCCCGCGAATAGTGGCCGCCGCTTCTCCGAGGGGAGTGGGCAAATAACCCTCTAATGCTTGGAATTCTCGCAAAATCTCGATTAGATTCAGAAATTCTTCCCAGTAGTAGGATTTACGGGATTGTTGTTTTTGGTATTTAATCTGGGTCTTGTGTAACTTATCGCGAGCAATCTCTCGATCGTAGTATAATTTCATCAATCGCCCCGGATTTTTGCGTTTTTGCAGGGGATGAGCGGCAATTTGACTATTGACAATTTCAATTTTTTGTGCTTGTGTTTCCAGTTCCACCACCGGTGGGATGCCCTGCACTTGTTGGGGGATGAAATCGGCGATCGCCTGAGTATTTTCCTCCCCCTTGCGCCACCCCCCTAGGGAAACAGCTGCTAGGGAAGGGGGGATCAGTTCGCCTAATGCCGCAGGAGTGAGAAAACCTCGATCTATCTCGCTAATATCGGCATAGGCGGCTAAATACCAGCGATTATCACTGCCTAAACAAACAAGAGTTCGCACTTGACCAGCGCCGTGCAGGGTATTGACAAAGATAGCGGGGACGGGGACGGGGACCTTAATATGTTTGCCCTTGAGATGGAGGATAGTTCCGACGGGAATATTCGGCAATTTTAGATGTATTTCCTGTCTTTTCTGGGCCTCTGACTGACTAGCGATGATTTTATACAGTCTTTCTTCTTCCCGCAGTCTTTCCCGTAGCTTTTCGTAACTGAAGACCTGCTCCCGCTCGATACCGGCTAATTCCATATCCAACTTAGCTAATTCGGTGGTTAAGGCGGTAATCTGTTGTCGTTCGGGGCTTAACTTCAAACGAGCGAGATATTCGGCGAAACTGCGCTCTAAGAGGTCTTTGGCCTCCTCTAGACTGTGTTTTTGCAGGAGATTTAAGACCATGCCGTAACTGGGCGCAAAACAGCTTTGCAGGGGTTCCGGTTGAGCGGTGGACAGAAAAGCCGCTTCTTTTGCCCCTTCAAAGGGCGTTTGTACTGTCACCACATGGCCCACCGCGTCCATTCCCCGGCGACCCGCCCGGCCGGCAATCTGGACAAATTCCGAGGGAGTCAGCATACTATGGCCATCATCGGTGCGTTTGGAGAGGGCCGAGATAACGGTGGTGCGGGCGGGCATATTAATCCCGGCCGAGAGGGTAGCGGTGGCAAAAACCACCTTAATTAAACCGGCTTCAAAGAGTTGTTCGACTAATTCTTTCCAGAGGGGTAAAATCCCGGCATGGTGAACACCACAGCCCCGGGTGAGGGGTTCCACTTGGTCGGCCCGCACCAATTGGGAAGCACTGGCCAGGAATTCAAATAGTTGATTTTTCGTCTCGGGGTCGGCGGTTAAGAGGCTGAGGAGTTGCTCGTCAGACTGGGGGTTATTAGCGAAAAAAGCCAGTAATTTCTGGTGTAGGGGCGGATTTTCGACGGCAAAGAAGGAAAGGGTCAGTTCTTGCAGATTGGGATTATCTTCCAGGAAGAAAATGAGTAAACGGTAGTAAATGGCTCTAGCTTCTTCTGGATTAACGAGATTGAGGTTTTTTAGCTCTCGAATCGCCTGATCGCAACCTTTACGGCTGAAAATGACGTAAATAGCCGGGAGCATATCCTTGTCCCGCAGAGTGGTGACAATGGAGGCGATGGTGGGACAATCTTCTCGTTTTAAGCGTCGGGGTTTGCCGTGGCCGACTTTTGAGCGTAGTTTCGGGTTAACTTTGCTCTGTTTTGGGTCGAGCAGCGGGAATAATCCCTCTTTATTAACGAAATAAAAGCGCAGGGGGACGGGGCGAAAATCGGAGTTAATTAGCTCGCAGCTGGAGGTCTGTTTATTGTCGCCGGGTTGGGGCAGTTGCCGCACCCAGTTAATCCAGTCGGTGAGTTCCCCGGGGTTGCCAATGGTGGCGGAGAGGGCGACTAATTGGATACTAGGGGGACAGTAGATAATTGATTCTTCCCAAACGGTGCCGCGACCTCGATCGCTGATATAGTGACATTCATCGAGAACCAGGGTTTCCACGTTTTCTAGGGAAGTGCCTACCTGACCGATCGGGGTTTTGTACAGCATATTGCGAAAAATTTCTGTAGTCATGACTACAATTAATGCTGAAGGATTGATCACCACATCCCCGGTAATCAATCCCACTTCGGCAAAGAGCAGCGGGGAATCCTCATCGCCATCGGTGGGGGTGCGACCGAATTTTTCTTGAAAATCCCGGAATTTTTGGTTAGAAAGAGCTTTCAGGGGAGTGGTGTAGAAAACCCGTTTGCCCCTTTCTAGGGCGCGATAGATAGCGTATTCTCCGATTAAAGTTTTGCCGGAACCCGTGGGAGCGCAGACGACCACTGATTTACCGGCAGCGAGAGCGGCGATCGCCGAGTGCTGGAAGTCGTCGAGTTTAAAGGGAAAAATGGTTTTGAGATCCAAAGAAGTAGGGTTAAGGGACTCTTTCACGTCAAGTCTAAGAGGAGAAATTTTTTTAATTGTGGCTATTCTGGCTGGCTTTTTTGATTCTAGTCGAAAAAAGCGGACTTCTAGAAACTAGGGACAAGCTTAACCTTTGGGGGTGATGCCCAATCCCATCATACTTCATTTTTATCAGAAATGCTGTAAGCTAAGAGGTATTTAAACCGCTTATTCTTAGATTAGCCGAATCTCTCCCAATCCCTTTACTGTTGACTCTTGCCTCTTGCCTCGTCTCAACAAGCAATTTAAATTACGAACAGCTTATCACTAATAATTGTATCTCTATTTTCTCCTTGACTTGATTACTTATACTGACTGATGATGATTAAATTTTCTGCTGAAGACTGTCTAGTTTTAGTTGTTGATGATGTGGGCAAAAATCTCCAATTAGCTGTGGAGATTCTTGATTCTGCTGGTTATGCCACCAGTTTTGCTAGTAGTGTTAAACAGGCAATAGAACGAGTAAAAACTGCTAATCCTGACCTAATTCTTCTTGACTTAATGATGCCATATATGGGGGGAATAGAACTTTGTCGAAGACTAAAAAATGACAATTTATACGCTCATATACCAATTATCTTTGTGACAGATAGTAAGGAAAAAGAAGATATTCTCAATGCTTTTAATTCTGGGGCTGTGGACTATGTAAATAAACCATTTCATAGTTGGGAACTGTTAGCCAGAGTTAAAATTCATCTAGAACTCAAAAAGACTCAAGAAGAACTTAAAAATATCAATTCTCAACTAGAAAAGCTAGTCAGAACTGATAGCCTAACTGGGGTAAATAATCGTCGAGAGATTCTCTACTTAGGTGAGAAAGAATTTCAACGATGTCGTCGTTATCATCGTTATTTTTCGGTTCTATTCATCGATATCGACCATTTTAAACATATTAACGATACCTTTGGTCATATCCTAGGAAACAAAACTTTAATTACTGTCGCTGGGGCAATTAAAACCTGTCTGCGTCAAGTGGATAGTTTTGGGCGCTTTGGGGGCGAGGAATTTGTCGCTATTCTCCCAGAAACTAATCTTGAAGATGCTGCTACCACAGCCCAGCGCATTTGTCAAGTAATTAACAAGTTAAATATTGAACTTGCTCAACAAAAAGTGCCAGTTACTGCTAGTATCGGTGTGGCAACATTTAGCCCTCAAGATAATAATCTAGAAGAGGTGATCGAGCGGGCTGATCATGCCATGTTCGCCGCTAAAAATCAAGGCAGAAATCGAGTTAGTCTAGGTAAAACAGTATGAAAAATTTGTTATTTATTCTTGGTTTTTTGCTCTTAGGTGTAGCCCCAAGTTTTAGCGCCGATCTCGATACAATTATACGCCGGGGAAAATTAATTGTCGCTGTCAAAAATAATCTCCCTCCCCTCGCTTTCCTTGATTCTCAGGGGAATCTGCAAGGATTGGAAATCGACATCGCTAAACGTCTAGCGTCAGAAATTCTCGGTTCTGACAGTGCTATTATTCTCAAACCCGTTAGTAATCAAGAGCGTTTACAGGTGGTTATTGATGATCGGGTGGATTTGGCGATCGCTCGTGTGGCGATTACTCCTGCACGTCAGCGCTTAGTGGATTTTAGCCCCTTTTATTACCTCGATAGCAGCGGTTTTGTGACGAAAAACCTGCTATTTCAGCGTTTAGAAGACCTAGCTAACTCTAGAATCGCCGTACTCAACGGCTCGACGACAATCGCCCTTGTGCGTTCCCATTTACCTAACGCTACCCTGCGCGGGGTTGCTTCCTATCAAGAAGCTTTAAATTTACTGGAAACGGGGGAAATAGACGCTTTTGCGGCTGATAATAGCCTTTTAACCGGTTGGGTGCAGCAATTCCCCAATTATCGTCAATTACCGATCCAGTTGGGGGCGATCGCTCTAGGAGTCGTTCTCCCTAAAGGTTTACAGTACCAAAGTCTCCGAGAACGCGTCAATCAAGCGATCGAGCGGCTAGAATCCACCGGCTGGTTAGTAGAACGGGTGAACTATTGGGGCTTACCCCTGAGAATTCGGGAAATGGGGAGATAGGGTGATGGGGTGTGGGGTGTGGGGTGTGGGGAGAAAAAAGCTGATAACTGACAACTGATAACTGACTAAATCCTGCTATAATCTGATTGAATAAGTATAAAAATATTAATTGCTCGATCGCTAATTATGGAAGATACCCTGCCGCTTATTTACGTTTCTGGATTGCTAATTTTCGTGATTGGTTTAGGAATTTTTGTCATCGTGCAAATCTTTAAAACCCGTCGAGTGGAAGGAACCTTTAACAAGCTACAAAAGAAATTGCAAAAAGAAAAAGGTACAGCTAAAGATTACTATGAATTAGGGAGTCTTTATCTCGATAAAAAACTCTATGTTCAAGCATTGAGTTTACTACAAAAGGCTTTAAAAATCTCTGAGGAAGAAAGCATCGAACCAGAAAATCAAGCTCTAATCTACAATGCGCTCGGTTTTTCCTATTTTGCCCAAGAACAATTAGAATTAGCGATTCGTAACTACAAAGAAGCAATTAAACTTTATCCCGAATACTCGATCGCTCTCAATAATCTTGGCAATGTTTACGAAAAGAAACAAATGGCTAAAAAAGCTCTCGAAACCTACGAAGAAACTCTCAAATTTGATCCTAATAATACCGTAGCGAAAAAGCGAGCCGAATCCCTGCGTAAACGCTTCGCTGAATCGAAATAGTTTTGACTACTATCAAATTCTTTTTAGAGATCGAAGAATCTTCGATCTCTTTCTTTATTTCAAGCCATAAAACAAGACAATTAAACTAGGGGTTAAAATCGTCAAAATTAAATTTAGGGGCGCACCCAAACGGGTAAAATCGAGGAATTTATAGCCGCCTGGTGCATAAACCATGGTGTTAGTTTGATAGCCAATTGGTGTGAGATAACTATTAGAAGCAGCAAAGGTGACAGCATACATAAAAGCCAAAGGATTTAAACCCAAAGTTTTCGCCACTTCCACGGCGACGGGAATCATTAAAACCACGGCGGCGTTATTAGAGAGGATTTCAGTTAAAAATGAGGTAATTAGATAGAAGAAAACTAAGATCCAAAACCCCGAAAGATGGCCGCCGATAGCCACTAAATTATCTGCCAACCATTTAGTCGTTCCCGAGTTATCCATGGCAGTACCCAGGGGAATTAAACCCGCTAATAAAAAGATAATATCCCAACGAATGGAACCATAGACTTCCCCCGGTTTTAGACAGCCAGTAATTACCATTAAAACCACCCCAACTAAACTGGTGACGAGAATCGGTTGAATATCAAAAGCAGCAATAATAATCACCAACAAAGTAATCATTAAAGCAATAATGCCCTTATCCTGTCGCAATGATTCAATTTCTTTCTCTTCTAAGACTAATAATTCTCGCGTGGTTTGTAAACCAATAAAACTCTGTTTTGGTCCTTGAACCAAGAGCAAATCGCCAAACTTTAAAGGAATTTTTCCTAATCTTCCTTGCAGTAATTCTGAACCACGCCGAATCGCTAAAACCGTTGCGTTATAACGCTGACGGAATTTCAAATCTTTTAAAGTTGTCCCAATTAAACGGGAATTAGAGAGAATCAAAACCTCGGCTAATTTTTCCTCACCTGTAGTAATTGTCGATTCAATATCTCCTTTCTGAAATTTGACATCGGCAAAGATTTCTAAGCCTCGTTCATCTTTAATTTTTAATAGTTCTTCCCGACTACTGTGAACGATTAAAATATCGCCAGCATTGAGAACTTTATCAGCTAAAGGTTGGGATAAATGTACCTTATTTCTGATTAATTCCAACACATCAAAATTAAACTTTCTTTGTAGTCCACTTTGGTATAAAGTTTGACCGATAAGATTAGAACGAGGGGTAATAATTACCTCACTCAGATATACTTTAGAACCATAATCATCCTCTAAAAATTCCCCGGTGGAAGATTTGCGATCGGGTAGTAATTTTGGGGCAAAAATTGTTAAATAAATCAAACCTGCCAAAAAAGTGACTAATCCTAAAGCAGTGAATTGAAATAAGCTAAATTCCCCATAACCCAGCTTGGCAGAAATACCACTAGCGAGAATGTTAGTAGAAGTCCCCACCACGGTAATCATCCCCGCTAAAACCGTCGCGTAGGAAAGGGGAATTAATAACTTAGAAGGAGAAATTTTTTGTTTTTTACACCAATCTTCGACGATGGGTAAAAAGATCGCCACCACTGCCGTGTTATTAATAAAAGCACTAATCGGCCCCACCAATGCCCCTAAGACAAATACCTGTTGGTGGGGATTTTTGCCCCCCCAAACCAGCAAGCGATCGCGAATTACTTGAATCACTCCCGTGCGGGTAATTCCAGCACTAAGTACAAACATCGCCATCACCGTCACCGTGGCAGAATTACTAAATCCCGCGATACCTTCTTCGGGAGTAACTAAACCCAAAAGAATCAGGACAATCGCCACGCATAAAGCGGTTAAATCTACCGGTAGCCATTCCGCCACGAAAGCGACTAAAGCAACGACTAAAACCGTTAAAGTCAGAATAATTGGTGTTGGCATTGATTTATTTTTTCGTCATGAACCAGCGAATAAATAACTTCTCCAACTCAATCCAAACAAACATTAAGGCACTAAATCCAAAACAGATTAATAATTCTGTGCCACTAATCCATTGAGTGCCGAAGAAGCTTTGTAGAGGAGGAGCATAAATTAACAACAATTGTAGGATCGTTGTCAAGCCCACGGCGGCGATAATGTAAGGATTAGAGAAGGGATTCATTTGCACAGCTAACTGGGTATGGGAACGCACCGCTAAAGCATGACCCATTTGTGCTAAACAGAGGGTAGTAAATACCATGGTTTTCCAACGTCCAGGAGCTCCGATTTCGGGGGTTGCCTGAGTATATTGGTAAGCCCAGTACATCATAATAATGGTCAGAACCGCAAAGACGATGCCGATGCGAATCATATACCAACCCAAACCGCGAGCAAAAATGCTTTCCCGGGGGCTAAAAGGTGGACGTTTCATCACATTAGGTTCGGCGGGTTCCATTGCCAGAGCAAGAGCCGGTAAACCGTCGGTGACAAGGTTCATCCAGAGGATTTGCAAGGGAGAAAGGGGTACACCGCCTAAATTGAGCAGAGGAGCCGCTGCAATCGTTAAAACCTCGCCAATATTACTGCCGAGAATGTATTTAATAAAGCGCCGAATGTTACTGTAAACCACGCGCCCTTCTTCGGTGGCGGCGACGATGGTGGCAAAATTATCATCTAGCAAAATCATATCACTGGCTTCTTTGCTGACATCGGTTCCAGTAATGCCCATGGCGATACCGATATCCGCTTGTTTTAGTGCCGGAGCATCGTTCACCCCGTCCCCCGTCATGGCGACGAATTTGCCCCGTTTTTGCAAAGCTTGGACGATTCTCAGCTTATGTTCGGGAGAAACGCGAGCATAGACGCTAACACCATCTACCTCTCCCTCTAGGTCATTCTGAGACATTTTTTCTAATTCTTTACCCGTGATTACTCGCTCCCCGGGGGCAGCAATGCCTAATTCAATGGCGATCGCCTTGGCCGTTAATTGGTGATCTCCGGTAATCATAATCGGACGAATTCCCGCTTGACGACAGAGAGCAACCGCTTCTTTAACTTCTTTGCGGGGTGCATCGAGCATTCCCACCAATCCCAACCAAACCAGGGATTGTTCCTCACTATCTTCTCTTTCCGCTTCTGGCACTTCTGTCATCGGTTTATAGGAAAAACCTAAAACTCGTAGGCCATTACCCGCCATTTCGTCATTTTGTGCCAAAATACGGCTTCTTTGTTCAGGTGTTAAGGGTTGACTTTCCGCCCCAACTTGGATCAGAGAACAACGTTCGAGAATTAATTCCGGTGATCCTTTGGTAAACATTAAATAGGCAGAATCCCCCAAACCTAACTGGGCATTCTCACAGATTACTGACATTCTCTTTCTTTCGGAAGAAAAGGGAAATTCGCCTAAACGAGGGCTTTGTGGTGCCAATGCTTCCCGATATAGTCCTCCTTTACCCGCTAACGTCAGTAAAGCTCCTTCGGTGGGATCGCCTAAAATTGACCATTCTTGAGCTTTATTTTGCAAAAGTGCATCATTACACAGCACACAAGCCGTTAAAATTGCCTGTAGTTCGGGATCACTTTCACTAGCACCATTAAACTCACCGATGGGCGCGTAACCTTCCCCCGTGACAGTAATTGTCTGCTCGGAGGTATTAACTTTCTGCACCACCATTTTATTTTGAGTTAAAGTTCCGGTTTTATCGGAGCAAATCGTCGTTACCGAGCCTAAGGTTTCCACTGCCGGCAATTTACGAATTAAAGCTTGTCTTCTCACCATTCTTTGGGTTCCAATTGCCAATGTCACCGTTACCACTGCCGGTAAACCTTCGGGAACAACGGCCACAGCCATACTGAGGGAGGTTTCTAATAATGACTCAAAAAACTGCCAACCGGAGCTAATTACGCCCCAAAGCACGACTACAGCCACTAAAGCTAGGGAACCACTCACTAAAACGTTACCTAACTGCGACATTCGCTGCTGTAGGGGAGTTGGTTCACTTTCTACTCCTTGCAACAAGGCGGCGATTTTACCGATTTCCGTATCCATTCCCGTCTTGGTAATCGCCACTTTCCCTCGCCCTTGTACTACTTCCGTACCCTGATAGACGAGGTTAATGCGATCGCCCAAAGAGGCATCTTCTGGTAAAACCTTCTGTGCTTGTTTATTCACCGATTCCGCTTCACCCGTTAAGGCAGCTTCCCGGATTTGCAGGTTTTGTGCTTCTAATAATCTGCCATCGGCGGCAATTTGTACCCCCGCTTCCAGTAACATGATATCCCCGGGGACAAGTTCCTTGGCCGTCACTTCAAAGGTGCTACCATTACGAATAACCCGGACTTTCGGCGAGGATAACTGCTTAAGGGCCGCTAATGCCTTTTCTGCCCGACTTTCCTGTAAATATCCTAAAATACCGTTTAAAATAACAATTGTAAAAATAGCGATCGCGTCTTTGGGAAATTCCCCTTTTTTCAGGTCCAAAACTGCCGAAACCACCGCCACGGCGATCAGCATCACTAACATAATGTTAGTAAACTGTTCCGATAAAATCATTAACGGGCTACGTCCCCCCGTTTCTTTTAGTTCATTTAATCCGAAAATATCCTTTCTTTTAACAATTTCAGCCTCGATTAAGCCGGTTTCCCCATTGGTTCTCAGTATTTCTAGGGTTTGTTCCCCAGTTAAATTATGCCAAGCACGATTATTCTCTATTTCCGAGACTTGAGGTGACGTAGTGGGAAAAGTCATAGCGATCGATTGAAGAGGGTGTACGCGTGAACTAAAAAGGTAAGCGAATTAAGCTAATTACATATCACAATATCAGTTATCAGGGAGCATTGGGGAGAGGGTAGTGGGGTAGTGGGGTGTAGGGAAATGGGGAGACCACTTCGTGCGCGTTGCGGGGGGGAGTGGGGAGATGGGGAAGCTATCTCATCACCCTATCACCCCAAAACCCTATAACCCCATAACCCTATCACCTGTCTCCTGTCTCGGAGTCTCCTGACTTCTCGATAAGCTGAAAAAAATGTAACGAAATGTGAAGTATAATAGCGAATGTGATAAAGACAAGACATTAGAGAGTAGATAGGAAACGATGCGAGTTGCGATCGCTGGTGCGGGACTAGCCGGATTATCTTGTGCGAAATACCTTGTCGATGCGGGACATACGCCCATCGTACTGGAACGTCGCGATGTATTAGGGGGAAAAATTGCCGCTTGGAAAGATGCCGATGGGGACTGGTACGAAACCGGTTTACATATCTTCTTTGGCGCTTATCCCAATATGCTGCAATTATTCCAAGAATTAGGCATAGAAGATCGCCTACAGTGGAAAGAACACTCGATGATCTTCAATCAGCCGGAAAAACCAGGGACCTATTCGCGGTTTGACTTCCCAGATATTCCCGCCCCAATTAACGGTATTGTTGCCATTCTTCGCAATAATGATATGTTAACTTGGGAGGAAAAAATTAAATTTGGACTCGGTTTAATTCCTGCCATTATTAAAGGCCAAAGTTACGTCGAGGAGATGGATAAATATTCTTGGTCGGAATGGTTAGAGAAACAAAACATACCGCCTAGGGTAGAAAAAGAAGTGTTTATCGCTATGTCGAAAGCCCTAAACTTTATCGATCCTAACGAGATTTCCGCCACGATTCTACTAACGGCCCTCAACCGCTTTTTACAGGAGAAAAACGGCTCAAAAATGGCTTTTCTCGACGGTTCACCCCCGGAAAGACTCTGCCAACCTTTAGTCGATTACATCACCGCTAGAGGTGGAGAAGTGCGCTTAAATGCCCCTTTAAAAGAAATTCTGTTAAATGAAAATGGCACAGTTAAAGCCTTCTTAATGCGCGGTTTAGACGGTGGGGAAGATTATCTTTTTGAAGCCGATCTTTATGTGTCTGCGATGCCGGTAGATCCTTTAAAAGTTTTACTACCTAAACCTTGGCAAGAAGATAAATTCTTTCAAAAATTAGAAGGATTAGAAGGGGTTCCCGTCATTAATTTACACCTCTGGTTTGATCGCAAACTAACCGACATCGATCATTTATTATTCTCCCGTTCGCCCTTACTCAGTGTTTATGCTGATATGAGCAACACCTGTAAAGAATACGCTAACCCCGATCGCTCGATGTTAGAATTAGTTCTCGCTCCCGCTCAGGATTGGATTAGCAAATCCGATGAAGAAATTATCGCCGCCACGATGAAAGAACTAGAAAAACTCTTTCCCCAACATTTTACTGGCGATAATCCCAGTCAATTGTTAAAATATCATCTGGTGAAAACTCCCCGATCAGTTTATAAAGCCACCCCTGGCCGACAAGCTTATCGACCTTCTCAAAAAACTCCGATCGAGAATTTTTATCTCGCCGGTGACTATACCATGCAAAAATATTTAGGAAGCATGGAAGGAGCCGTTTTATCAGGGAAATTAGCGGCAGCAGTGATCAGCAAAGATCACCCCGCAGCACCGCTAAACCCGAATAAAACCCAATCTATACCAGTGTCCAGCGCTCGTTAATTCTCTGGCTAGGGACTAATGACGAAAATGGCCTTGAGTGAGACAATGCTATATCATTAGCCACAGTTCGCCGTTAATCTAAGTCAATCATTCCGCCCCAGCAGAATGCTCCAATTGCCAAAACCGACCCACCCCACCAAACCCCTCGTCTCCCTTGCGGAGTCCTACGAACTCTGTCGCCGGATTACAGAGAAGTATTCCAAAACGTTTTATCTCGGTACTCTCCTGATGCCGAAAGCAAAACGTCAAGCGATCTGGGCAATTTATGTCTGGTGTCGTCGTACCGATGAACTGGTCGATGGACCCCAAGCCCGGTTAACTACACCTGAAACCCTTGATTTATGGGAAAAACAGCTAGAAACCGTCTTTTCTGGGGTTGCCCTCGAGGATGCCGATGTCGCTCTCGTGGATACTCTAGAAAAGTTCCCCATGGATATCCAACCCTTTCGGGATATGATCGCCGGGCAACAGATGGATCTCTATCGCAGTCGTTATCAAACCTTTGATGAACTAAAACTGTACTGCTATCGGGTGGCGGGGACGGTGGGGTTAATGTCCAGCGCGGTGTTAGGATTGGAAGATGACGATCGCTCGGCCCCTTGGCGGCGCAATCAAAGCGTCTATATCCCTCAAGAAGAAGCGATCAATCTCGGTATTGCCAATCAATTAACCAATATTTTGCGGGATGTGGGGGAAGATGTCCATCGTGGCCGGATTTATCTACCTTTAGAGGATTTAGAGCTTTTTAACTACAGCGAAGACGATTTACTGAAAGGGGTTAATGATCACCGTTGGCAGGCGTTAATGCGCTTCCAAATTGAGCGCGCTCGTTATTACTACGATTCCGCCGAAAGGGGGATTCGCGCCCTTAATCCCGATTCCCGTTGGCCGGTTTGGGCGGCTTTACTGCTTTATCAAGGCATTTTAGACGTAATTGAAGCAAATAACTACGATGTCTTCGCCCGTCGTGCCTTCGTGCCTTTACCCAAGAAAATGCTCTATTTACCCGTGGCTTGGTTGCGATCGCAAGCGTTATAAAAATTCGACGGGTTTTGCTGCTTGCCGACTCCACCCGTCGAGTCTCAACTATTAAGTTTTCCCAATTCACCTGCTTAACTTGGGTTTGGTTTTTCAGCGTGATTTAGGAGTCACCAACCAGAAAGGTCCAGTTTCCGTGCAGGGAACATCTCGTTCGGTTTCGTAAACCACAAGACCCTCTTGCCGATCCAAAACTAACGCTTCTCCTAGACGGACGTAGGATATAAACGGGACAAGATAGCGGACGACAGGCTCATCGCTACAGGACGGCAACACCCGATCGTTAAAATACTCGTATCCCACATCCTCGACGCTTTCATAGTAGCGGATGCTGAGATCATCGATCGCTTTCCCCGGAAAACGTTCTTGGATAGCTGACCGGAGAAATTCTGGCAGCGGTCGATCGGGCGATAATAATGTTCCAGATTTCATGGCTTTTCCCCCTAAAACTAAAGGAAGCGGGAAACTCTGACAAATGCCTCCCCTATCGGGACTATTCACTTCCGCTCCCCACCCCGGCAATTTTTTACTAGGGATGGAAGCCAGCGCAGGGAGTCCCTTTGTATTTATTGTAACAAATTTCCCCGCAAAGGTTCGGGGTGATACCGTGAGAACAGGTTCTCTTGATTTTTCGTTACAAAGATTGACAAATTTATCCCTTTATTTTGGCGATAATAATAATTACCAGGCGACAAGCCAGAACAAATAGTGGAAATAGGGAAAGACGGACGAGGCTGGGACTAACTAACTAGCAATAATGATAGCGATAAAAGAAGTGGTTTAGTAGTGCCGAATTCTCGTTCCCAATCATTTAGGAGGTAGGAAAGATGACAATTTATGTCACCCGCGAGGGAGATAAACTGGTGGCCGATTCCCCACTGGAATTGGTGGAAAAATTACAACAATGTCAGGGCAGAATGGCGGAAACAAGACAGGACTTCATGACTCGGATGGCCGCACAGATGGTAGCCAGCCAAGGCGTTACCGTTCCTATCACCGATCCGGAGAATTTTATCGCCGAGCTAATCCACAACGATTTTCTGAGCGTGGTGGACAGTATTGATGGCTAAAAGTCGGCCGGGGAATTGGCAGGAAAACCTAGCCCCTAGGCTCCCTAACACTCAACCCCACTACCCTAGGTCAAAAAGCAAAATTTCCGAGTCTTCTAGAGATTGAATAGCCAAAGAAGTTTCCTCGCTAATTGCCGCTCCATCCCCCGCTTGTAAATGCACGCCATTTAGGTTTATTTGCCCTCTAGCCACTTGTAACCAGCCATAACGACTGGGGGCTAAGGAATGGGTGAGGGACTGGCCTAGGGGCAAAATTCCTGCGTATAGATTAACGTCTTGATGGACTTTAACCGCCTTACCTGCGCCGGTGGGAGAGGCGATTAATTGTAAGGTATGGGGAGAAAATTCGATCGCTTTTTGTTCGTAACTGGGTTCTAGGTCTTTTTTGTCGGGAATAATCCAGATTTGCAGGAGATGGAGGGAATTAGTGGCAGAATGATTAAATTCACTGTGTTTTATCCCTGTTCCTGCGCTCATGCGTTGAATTTCACCGTGTCGAATCACGGAACCCGTGCCGAGACTATCTTTGTGTTCTAGTTCTCCCTCCAAAACATAGGTTAAAATCTCCATATCGTGGTGTCCGTGGGTGTGAAATCCTTTTCCCCCAATCACTTTATCCTCATTAATAACTCTTAGACTCCTAAAATTAATCTGTTGGGGATCATAATATTGGGCAAAAGAAAAAGTATGATAGGTATCCAACCAACCATAGTTAGCGTGGCCTCTTTCCTCAGCTTTGCGTATAGTAATCATCAGTTTTCCTCTTTTTTATCTCTATATTCCTAGTATATAAAATATTGCCAAAAATGATCAGTAGGCACTTAAAATTCAGATAGTTACCTTACCTTCTTTTTTAGCCCAAAAAGCCTCCTACTGGGGGCTTAGGAAGAATGTAGTTACTTCTTAGAGTAGAGCAAATTATGTCGAGAATTGGCAAATATAGCTCGATTTTTGTTGAAGCTGTACTGCATTTAAATTGCGTATTGAATATTTTAGTACAAATGCTCAAACTCCTTCTCCCTGCTCCCTTCTCCCCTCTCCCCGGCAGTCTTAACGAGTAATTTAGATAGTCAACAGCTTATTATTGCGGTAAAAACGCCTAACTATAGCATTTGGGCAGGTTACTTCATAATTTGCATTTCAGCTTGCTTGCTCAAGATTTCAGGTCAAACTTAAGCCAAATCTCGCCAATCTATCCCTAAATCTTGTAACTTCTGAGCCATCTTTTCTGCTACTTCTTCAGGGGTGGGAACAAGTTTACCTTCAGGGGTAAAAAAGCGTAATTGGCTGTCATGAACACCTAAAAATAATTCTAACTGAATTTACGGGGGATACTATAGCTTATTTTGAAGTCCATGGTACGGGAAAGGCCGTCGGTGATGCAACCGAATTAGAAGTCTTATCTCATGTTCATCCAGATACGGTAAATAAGGCCGTTATTGGTTTAATTAAAGCGAATATTGGCCATACTAAGGCGGCAGGGATAGCAGGGTTAATTAAAGTGACTATGGCGGTTCATCGTCAAATTTTACCACTGGTGACGGGATGCGAGCGCCATCAGGCTCAGTTAACCGAAGACAAGGCTAGGTTACAGGTATTAAAAGAGGGGCAAATTTGGCCAAATTCCTTACCTTTACGGACAGGAGTGAGTGCCATGGGTTTTGGGGGCATTAATAGTCATATTATCCTAGAGAGATTAAGTCAGATTCGTCGTCACACTTTAACGCAACAGGAACAAAAATTAATCCATTCTCCCCAAGATGCAGAGTTATTCCTATTGAGTGCAAATCGTCAAGAAGACTTACAAGCACAGGTTAATCGGTTATTAAATATTGTTCCACTTTTGGGAAATTTTGCTAAAATATGAAAAGCGGTAAAGCGCGCAAGGTATCAGGGGGACTGACCTCCCGATCCTTTGTATCTCAGAACAAATATCGCCCTCGGCCCGAAGACAAAATTCAGTTCCGTCCGCCGCCTGGCAGTCGGTGGACGTTAAGTTAAAATGCTGGTGGATTCGGTCTGACGGGGGCATAATTTTCGGATTGTGTCTAGTTAAGAGGAGTAGAAGCAGCAATCTCCCGTTACAGCCGTAGGCTTAAGGGTGAGAGTGTCAACACCTAATCATACCCAAAACCTCAAACCTCAAAAATTGATATTCCTAACCCATAAACGAAACTGTCGAGGAGAAAATTACCTACACACAGCCAGCAAAAGAGTAATAGATTGGTGTATTATTCATCAAATAGGGACGTTAATAATTGGGCATAATGAGCGGATGAAACAATCTCTTAATCTAGGAAAAAGGAATCATCAACAATTGGTCAATGTTCCTCATTATAGATGAAGAGAAATGTTAACCTATAAAGCTCAATTAAAAGGAATAAAAGTCATAATAACTGAAGAATCCTCTACCTCACAATCGAGTGATTTAGATAGGGATGAGTTACCTAAATATGGTGAAGAAAAACCATTATTTAAGGGAAAAAGGTTAGCTAGGGGAATTGATAAAATGGGAACAAATCAATCGTTAAATGCCGATGTCAATGGGGCATTTAACATCATTAGAAAAGTAATTCCTGATGTCGTTGACCAGGGAAGAAAGGGTTTGCCGTTTAACCCGCTCCGTGCTTGAACCACTACGAATGACTAAGCTTTCAGGCTTTTAAGTAAGTTTGAGTAAGTTTAGTTGAGCGGTAATCTCAAAAGGAAAAACAGATATTATTTTGATGAAAGGCTATGGGTATCAGCATCTTGAGAATCTGGGCGATCGCAGCTAACAGTTTTCGCGAGGTTATCCGCGAGCGCATTCTTTACTTTATCGGGTTTTTTGCCTTGTTGATGGCCTTCGCTTGGCGTTTATTACCGGAAATTGCGGTGGGAACCCATCAGAAAATCTTTCTTGACTTGGGATTAGCCGCTATCGGGTTATTAGGGGTAATTGTCGCGGTTTTTGTGGGTACAGGGCTAATTAATAAGGAAATTGACAAGAGAACTATTTTAGTTTTGATTCCCAAACCCCTGAGTCGGGCCGAATTTATCCTCGGTAAACACTTGGGTTTGTCCGGGGTTTTAGCGGTGATGTTGGGGGTAATGTTGGTGATTTACCTGCTGATGTTGTCGGGGATGAAAGTATCTTTTCAAGCTTTACCTCTGATTGTCTCGGTTTTCTATCTCGGTTTGGAATTAATTCTCATCGCGGCCGTGGCGATCGCTTTTGGGGTATTTACCAGTTCGATTTTAGCCACGTTAATGACTTTTGGGGTCTATCTAATGGGTCACATCAGCAAAGATCTGATCCAATTGGGTATAATCAGCAAAAATGCCAATATCCTCGCTATCACTAAAAATATTTATCTAATTCTCCCAGATTTAGAGAGATTAAATTTTAGAAACGAGGCCGTTTATGGTTTGCTGCCTAGTGCTGATGTCTTAATCGGTAATGCCCTCTACAGTCTCGTTTATACTGGTCTATTATTGGGTATCTCCATCCTCATCTTTTCACGACGACAATTTTAACTGGGGTTGCCAAATCATACTAAATCCTGTTTAAAAACTATAGGATAGTGGGGTGGTCACTGCGTGCGCGTTGCGGGGGGAAGTGGGGTGATAGGGGAGAAACAATCCATAACTTGAGAGTTAATCACACTATTAAAAACGGATTTGGTATCAAGGGATGAATGAATGCCATCGCTGGTAGGAATGGTCAATATCGATTAGTTTATAGACATGATTAGCCATGAAATTAAAGGCACAACTGCATATTTTAAGTCGAGACGCGGTCAATTACGGACTGGCCCCCGTAGTCATGGAAGAAGCGGTTAATCCCGTCCTTGCGGCCATGGCCAGACAGTTAAAACATTTACAGTACTATGTGGTGCAGAATGGCCAGGGTGATTGGTTGCTAACCACCTTAGCCCATCGGCGGCAGCCGCAACAGGAGAAAAGGGTAATCTATGCCTTTGCTACGGAAAAAATGGCCATATCTGCTCAAAATACCCCCAATTCACCCCTATCAACGCTCCTGATTCCCGTAACCCATCTTTTATTCCAATTATTTGCCCTAGAAAAAGTAGATAGTATTATTTTTCTGGAAAATGCACACACCGCTCAAACGGGAAAAGAAATCACCCGGACCCAATTAAGGGCCAATATTGAAAAACAACTGCAAAAACTAGCGACAATTCCTGCCAATCTTGCTTAACTGAGTATCATTAATCGAGGTCAATTAGATGTCACCAGAGACTTTTTCAGCTGCCAACTTGAGTCTAGTGTAACCAGAGAGATTTTTGAGAAAGGAAGGTGTCGCTAGTGTGGGCCACACTTCACCCCATCAGATATAGTAGAAGTACAGTATATAGATTCTCAACCGTAAAACGACGGGGTTTTAACCCAAATTTTCGATAAAACGGCCCTCGATTGTCAAGCTGTATCCCTAACAATGAAGCAGTTAAACTAGGAGCCGTCGGAGGCGAAAGTCTCACCCACGTTTCTCAAGGGGAGGAGATGGAGGTGACTCTATTCTCGAACCCTAATGGATAGATTGGACTCTATCAGTATCCGCCGCTACTAATATCTTAAATCTTAGCCAGAATGCCAGATTTACACTTGCTTAATCCTCATCCACGGGCCCTAGAAACCGCCTTCATCCCCACTGCCGACCGGTCTTTTTCCTCCCCTCTATCCCTCGACCTGGCCACAATTAATCAACGTTTTGACTCCGCTAACGCCGCAGAAATCGTCGCTTGGGCGGAAGCCACCTTCGGGGAAGGTTTGGTGATGAGTACCAGTTTCGGCATTCAGGCGGCGGTAATGTTGCACCTCGTCACCGCAATTATCCCCGATATTCCCATCATTTGGATCGATACCGGCTATCTTCCCCCGGAAACCTATCAATTTGCCGAAGACTTAAGCCAACGCCTCCATTTAAACCTGAAAGTTTATCAATCTCCCCTCAGTCCCGCCCGCATGGAAGCAATCCACGGTAAACTGTGGTCAAATAACGATCTGGACTCCCTCAATCTCTACGACAAAATCCGCAAGGTGGAGCCGATGCAACGGGCCCTGAAGGAATTAAAGGCCACCGCTTGGTTAGCGGGTTTACGTCGCGACCAAACCGACCACCGCAAAACTCTCCAATGGGTCAATCAACAGGGCGAACGTTACAAAATATTACCGATACTTGACTGGAATGCCAAAACCATCTATGACTATCTGACTAAATACGATCTTCCCTACCATCCCTATTTTGATCTAGGTTATGTCTCCGTCGGCGATTGGCACTCCAGTCGGCCTTTAACCGCCGATGATAGCAACGAACGAGACACCCGTTTCAAGGGTTTAAAACAAGAATGCGGTCTTCATTTACCCTTAACCCCCGGAGAAGCACAAAGTCTCGACGCAAGCTCCCTATAACTGCCGGGGTGGGAAATTTGCCGGTGCGATCGGTTCCTAGACGTTGGACAATGGTTAATGATTATTAATCCCCCATTAACCATGGCTATTTTAGAAAATTTTCTCGAAGTCGGCTCTCTCAAGTGGTTTTATCGACAGGTTAACCCCGATCAACAACCGGATACAACCCCCGTGATCCTACTCCATGGTTTACCCGCCCATGGCTATATTTGGCGGGAATTATTAACCAGTTTAGAAGAATATAACATTAATGCCATTGCCCCCGATTGGATCGGTTCCGGTTTATCCGCTAAACCCGATGCCAGAGATTTCGCCTACACACCTAGCGCTTTTTGTCAAGCCTTGGCCGATTTTATTCAAGCTCTCCAATTGCCGAAAATCTCCCTCATTGTCCAGGGTTTTTTAGCCTCCGTCGGTTTACAATACGCCCTAGAAAATCCCGATAAAATTGAGCGTTTGATCGTTTTAAATACTCCCCTCTCCAGTGATGTTAAATTACCCTGGATAATGAAACAATGGGGGATACCTTTCCTCGGAGATATGGCGACTCAAGATCCCTTATTAGTCGATCGTACTTTAGAAACCGGTAGCGGTTTTGTGATTAGTGATGCAGATCTGGCTATTTTCCGTCAACCTTATCTAAAAACTTCGGCAGTGGGTCGCGCTTTACTGGCCACGATTCGCAATTTAAACCTATCGAAAACTATGGCAGAAATTGAGACAGGTTTAGAGAACTTTGAAAAACCTATCCTTTTTGTCTGGGGAATGGGCGATCCTTGGTTATCTTCTGTCACTGTCGAAAAATTAGCTACTAAATCAGGAGTGGAATTAATCCCCCTCGCAGAAGCGAAACACTATCCCCAAGAACATTGGTCAAAAGAAATTAGTCCACAGATTATTAATTTTCTCGGACGCAAAACCTAAAGAGCTATTTAAGGTGATGCAGAAATTGTCTCAATTACCCTTCTCTGATTATAGTAGAAGCGGAGGCTTCGCTTTTTCAAAATTTCTGCGTTTAGGGCTAGTAATTTATCGATATAACAAAAAATTATTGAAGTTTAAATAGTGATAAAAATTTTTGTTCGTTCAAAACGATAGGTAAGGAGGAGATATAGGAATAATTCTCTACAAAGACAATTTTTGGAGATTTATTTATGCAATTTAGAGAATTTGACTGGGATCAGTCTAAAAGATATTCTAATATAGAGAAGCATGGGATAGATTTTGCGGCTGTTCCTCCTATTTTCGATGGTCACTGTCTAATCAGAGAAGATAATCGCCAAGATTACCAAGAAATAAGGATGTGTTTGCTGGGACAATTAAACGGGATAATCTGTTATGTTGTCTATACTATAAGAGGGGAAACTTGCCGATTGATTAGTGCTAGGAGAGCAAACGAACGTGAGCGAAGAAAGTATCAAGAGAGTATCCCCCAAGATGGGGATTGTTAACACAAAAGAGGAAAGGCAAGATTTAACCGATTGGGAGCGAGTTAAATCGATGAGCGATGCAGAAATCGAGGCTAATGCTTTGTCAGATCCCGATGCGCTTCCTTTTGATGATGATTGGGAAAATGCGGCGATTATTTCTGCTTATAATAAATTAACATCTCAATAATTGCTAAAACTGATAATTGTCTCAGGGTTACTTGTTATGAAAGTTTAATAGACTGTTGTTCAAGAAAATAGTGATAAATTTTTTTGTTAGCTCAAAACAATAAGCAGGTAATCATTTGATAGTAATCATTCCACATTACCCTCAAATCGAATTACTTAATATTGATTATTTGAACCATATTTTCAAGTCTATGTATATAGGCCTGATGATAAGCTAAACGGCTTTTACTTCGGATCACCGATATAGACTCCAAAAGGGTTATAGCTGTTGGATCATGCAGGTTAAGCGCCGTTTAGCTTATCTCCATGCTTCTAAAATACTTTGTAATAATTCATCTTTTGAAAAACAACCAGAATCAGCTACATCTTCAATTTGTCTGATTAGATCATCTTCTAACTCCAATTCTAGCATACTCACTTGTTTAGTTGTGTCTGCCATACTTTTATCTATCTAAAAGTTGATGGAACTATCATACCATAGGAACTCAGCACTGTGGTATCTATTGAACCCCACATTACACCCACATTACACCCA
This sequence comes from Microcystis flos-aquae FACHB-1344, assembly GCF_014698375.1. NCBI lineage: Bacteria > Bacillati > Cyanobacteriota > Cyanophyceae > Chroococcales > Microcystaceae > Microcystis > Microcystis flos-aquae. The sequence goes on from NZ_JACJSW010000075.1 coordinate 25,978, forward strand.
TTGCTATGCCTTGCATATATGTATATATAATACCACCTACTAAATACCCTATTATACCCCCTATTGTACCTAAGCATGAATAAAACCTAAGATTATTTTGGTTAAAATTTGCGAAAAATAGCCTTTTAATAACAAATAAGTCAATAAGTTGATGGTATTTGACCTATTGCACCCATTGAGTACCGTCAGGACTCGTTTATGTTGATTTGACATAGTTGACATATCTGGTGTGATTGCTTGACATATCCAGTGTAATAGTTGGTTGACATATCTGGTGTAATTAGGGTAAGATAGAATACTGTAGTTAGGATGCTAAGTTTCTAAAGGCAGACTATTATGGACATCTATGAGAAAGGACGATGACAACCCTTAAATCAAACTGTAGGGTCAATTCATGAATTGACCCTACTATAGCCCTCAATGGTAAAAATGGCTCTTCTCGACCTTAGTGATCAGTTATCAGTGAATCGATACAATCCATTCACTGAATTAACAAAAAAAAATGGCTACCAGACAATTTCGAGTAAATCTTAGTCAAAAGGACTCTGAATATCTTAAAGAAATAGCTAAAGAGCTAGACTTAACAGAGTCTGAAGTCATTCGTAAAGGATTAAAACTCATGGCTTTATATGCTAAAACTGAGACGGAGGAAGATACTCAATTAATACTGCAAAAAGGTAATGAACAGAGACCACTACTAATTGTTTAGTTATGACCAGTGATTCAAAAAATGAGACAGAGGAAGTTAACAACCCAAAAGCTCCCAGCGCTTCTTTGGCTCTTCCAACTGAAAGGAACTCTGTGCGTCATAATCTAAAGAAGAATCCGGAGCCTTATCATTTAGACAATGAAGTATCTGAATTTGATAAACCAGCTACAGCTATATCACCCTCAGACCAAAGACATAATTTTAATACTAAAGTAGCTGGTTCCTTAGCAAAGTGGCTTTGGTTGGGATTGTTAGCCACTGCTGGTTTACAAATTCTTTCTATTTGTCTCATTTCTTTTGCTTCTCTTGGAATTTTTAATTTAAATATAAATTTGAAAGCTATCGAAGAACAAGAAGTACAAAGTAGAGTGGATAAAGCGGTAACCCTAATTAATGATTCTTCTAAGACAATTTATACTTTTTTGGGGCCAATAGCTACAGCAGTCACTGCCTTTTATTTTAGTGGTTTGGGTAGTTCGTCGAAAACTAACGATGAAAACTCGGAAAATGAAAGAAATGAATAGAACTTTTAAAAAAACACGAAAAAATCTCTCTTATTGGTAGTTTTAGTACAAGGGCCAGAAATCTCAACCCCAGAAACCTCTCCTCCCCACTCTCCTATACTTTTAGATTGGAAGAAAGTTTTAGCTTAATTAATCTGGTTAAAGGCCTGTTTTTGTCGTTTCTAAATACCCCTGATAACTTGACCGGAACTGTTCGATCGATAGGTTCTTTGTCCAATATTCTACCAGAGCATGACCCCAGGCCCAAGCTTCCTTGTCGGCAGTGCTAGAATTCTCTAATAGTATTGGCCAAAGTGCCAATAAATCAAAACTTTTATTCTCCGGATTCAAGAGAGAATAAAGCTCGTAGGCCATCTGTAATTTACCGATCGCTACTGGTAATTGTTCCACAGGAATTTGTTCAGCTAAAAGATAGGCTAAGGTCGGTCTTCCTGTGGCTAAAGTGGAGATAAAACCGAGAATAGGACTTTTTAATAGGGCCGTTAAACCTTGCCCCGTGGCCATCTGTAAAGTATAGCGATCGATTATTTTCGCCGCTGCCAGGGTTCGAGTTTCTAAATCCACTAAAAAACGGGCTAAACGCAACTGTTTTGCGGGCGAAATTGCCCCCAGCAAAGCGATTGATAACTCCTCATCCCCCCAAGCTTCTCTATCCGGCTGTTGACTGACCATCGGCAAAATGCGATCGCAGAGATTCTCGAATAATTCCGCCCGATACTGCAAGCATTCGCGGATATTGACTTCTTTGGGACTTTCTCCCGTCAGCCAATTATAGGGAGGTTGCCACTCTCGCACCGGACGCAGGCGATCAACTTGAGAAACACAGACTATAACTGGTAAATTGTCAATAGTTTGTTGCAAATCTTTAAGAAAAGCCTCATCCATGGCCAGGGCGGGATCGAGGGCGGGAGTTACCAGAATCAATAAATCGGCGTTTTCGGCATAATTGAGAACCTTTTGCCGATAATCAGCCCGATTTGCCTGTTCGTAGCCCGGGGTATCCCAGAGGATTAACTCGTCTCCTTCTGGGGTTTGCCAATGGTAGGATTGGATCGCGTCGGTACTGGGCAATAGATCCACTTGGGCTAAATCGGCCCGAAAGAGAGTATTGATTAAACTGCTTTTGCCGGCCCCGGTGCGTCCAACCAGCAGAATATTAACCGGTTGGCGATCGATTTCCGTGATTGGTTCAGCTTGGGCGAGAATTTCCTTGAGAGTAGTAGTGGCGATTTTCGTCTTGGTGGGGAGAGTTGGGGCGAGATTACTGCCACTGTAGAGTAACACCGCTTGGCGAGAGAGATTTCTCAGGGCATTTTCCCGCAAAACTTGCCCTAAATTGACTAATAATTGCTGATCCGCTCGATCGCTGTACTTTTGACTGGCCACTTTAGCCACAGCCGCGGCGGGATTGATCACCCATTGCGCCCAATTCCAGACTTGCCAAAGTTTCTGGGCCGAGGGTTGCAATTTTTGATAAACTTCGTAGGCCTGATAGGCTTGGCCGATGGTGATTTGATTCAGGGCCGGGGAAAGATTCCGCATCCAGCGATCGCTATCATCCACGGTTCCCCGAATTAAACCGTAGGCCTGGGGAATGTAAATATTTAATAAGGGGTACTTGACATCGGGGTAATATATATGAGCGATGGCACTGACCAAATCCTGACAGCGTTGCCAAAAAGTCGCCCAATCTTCCCAAACCGGGCGATCATTGCGGGCCTCGACGATAATCCTCTCGATAATTTCCTCGACATTGCCCCCGGAATCACCGTCAGGAGGGGTTAATTCTGCCTTCACTTCGGCAATGGTGGCTTCAATTTCCCCGACCACTGGGCGCGTCCATTTGACCAACAGGAAGCGCCAAGCAACAAAAATCAGGGTAAAAACTGCCCAAATCCAATTTAAACCCCATTGATTGATCTGGAAACTGGCGGCCACGATCAGAAAGATGACCACGGCGGCGATCGGAACTGCTAAAATCAACCCTTGCCAAGTTTTTAACCGTAACATTGCTCGATCTGGTTTTTTTCCATTCTACCGATCTCTGATTCTCGGTTAGGGGGGCAGAAATTAGACAGTGGCATCAATTTGGGCGAGGATTGCCGTGGATAACTGACAAAGTTGTTGATGACAAGGACCATTACTAGCCATGATCCCCCCCCATTGCCGCACATCGCCGCGATTATAGCGCACGGGTTGACCGTCAAAATAGGAAAATTTGCCGCCTGCTTCCGTTAAAATCAACTCCGGAGCGGCAAAATCCCAGTCTTTAGCCGCCGATTTCCCCGATAGGGAGATATAAACATCGGATTTTTGTTCGAGGATCGTGGCAATTTTACAGCCCACACTAGCCACATAATTTTTACCGAAGAAGGGTATTTGACTTAATAAATTATCAAAACGTTGGTCGCGATGGGTACGACTAACCACCAGATAGAGATCGGTAATTTTATCTTTATTGGCAACTTTTACCTGTGTAATATTTCCGTGGCTAGTTTCTAGAAAAGTGCCTTTTCCTTTTTGGGCAAAATAGAGTTTTTCTTGATCAGGTAGGGCAACCACGGCGATGATCGGTCTTCCTTGATAACATAAGGCGATATGTAGGGCATATTCTCCCGTTTTGTCGATAAAATCGCGGGTTCCGTCCAAAGGATCGATAATCCATACCCAATCTTTCGGGATAGCTTCATTACCCTGATGGGTTTCCTCGCTCAGATAACCAAAGTCGATATCAGAAAAATTTGTTTGTAATTCCCCTAAAATATAGTTATTTGCCGCTAAATCCGCCGCCGTCACTGGTCCGCCTTTTTTCTTCTTGTTGACGGCTAAATCCTGTTCACCCCGGTGGTAGGATTGGAGAATTTTAGCACCACCCCAACCGACGGCACGAGTCACAGCTAAAATGCGATCGAGTGTTTCGGTATCTTGACAGGTTAAATTAATCATAAAATAGCCTCAGTTTTTCAGACTTATTATACTAAATCCGTTGAGTATAGGCTACTCATAGAGGAGAGGCAAAAGGCAAAAGGCAAAAGGCAAAAGGGGAAATAAATAATCAGTTTTTCAGACCTATTATCTACTAAATTGAAAGACTGGCATCTTAGCTTATCATCCCTTGCTTCCTAACTCCTGACGGGCTTAATTTTGCTCTTGCCAAAAATAATCGGCGGGTTTTTTGGTTTCTGCTGGTGATGATTGAGGAGCATCTCCCAAGAAAACCGAGCGCTGGATGACGCGATCGCCTAATCTTCTTTGGACTCGACTGGGAATACCGTAACCGTAGGCAATATGACCTTTTCCTGCTAGGACGATGATCTGATAGTCGGGATGAGCTTGCCAGAATTTAGCGATCGCATCGGCCATGGTTTCATCCCAGAGGACCTGTGCCAGAAAAAAGCGATCGAATCCCTGACTTTTGCCCCCCGTGTGTTGCTGATAAACGGCTAAGATCTGTTGACGATACTCCTCGTTATCCTGGTTTATTTCGCTTTTAGGGGGAATGTAGGTCATTTCTGAGGTGGAGAGGCTTTCTAAGCCCTCCCGTGCCACTTTTCTAGTGATTTCCGTGGGTGTATTTAGGGCGATAGCTGGTAGTTTTTTCGCCTTGGCCAAGCGCAGGATCGGGGCGTAAAATTCCCAATCAAATCCCCAACGTTGGTCGTATTCACTTTTTTCTCTCAACTGATTTTCGCTAATTTTGCCGGCTAAATACTGATCCAAATAGATTTGGTAAGGACGTTGAAACATCTCAAAAGCGATCGCTATTTGGGGATTATTAGCCTGTAAATACTCGATAATAGCTAATTGGGCCTGATGGTCGGCTTGACTATCGTGCCTTTCCCCCAGATAAATAATCTCGGCTGTTTTTAAATCGGCCAGAATTTGTTTTTGGCTATTAGTAAAACTCCAGGCCTGGGGCAGCAAAATAAACAGTAAGCAGAGGGCAAGGAAAACGGGAAAAAAGCGTCGAGAGAATTTCATCTTTTTAAAGGTCTTTTAAGAAACTGATCTTAACCGAAGCCAAGACAAAAAGGGTGAGCAATGCCCACCCGCAAAAATTTTCAGAGAACCTTTCTGGTTTAGTAGGTTTCTACGTGCCAGCGATGTTCTTTTTTCAGTTGTTTCTGATAGACAGACCAATCGGTGCCATTTTTATTGGCAGCACCACTGATAGCATCGTCGATACCATCTTCCATCCCTTTAAGTCCGCACATATAAGCGTGGGTTTTGGGACTTTGGAGTAGATTCCAGATTTCGTCAGCGTGTTCGGCTACCCGGTGTTGAATATACATTCTGCCGCCCTGGGGATTTTGCTGTTCCCGGCTGATGGCATAGGTGAGACGGAAGTTATCGGGGAATTCCGCCGCGATTTTCTCTAATTCTTCTTGGTAGAGAATATTGGCCGTTTTGGGAACTCCGAAAATCAACCAAGCTAGACCTTTGAATTTATAATCTTCGTGTTGTTCCTTGAACATCCGCCAGAGGAAAGCTCGGAAGGGAGCGATTCCCGTCCCGGTGGCCATCATAATGATAGTGGCATCTTCATCACTGGGCAGCAGCATTTCCTTACCCACCGGACCAGTAATAGCCACATCGGCACCCACCTCTACATTACAGAGATGGGTGGAACAAACTCCATAAACGGTTTCCTTGGTTTCTGGATGTTGGTATTCTAACTGACGCACGCAGAGGGATACGGTTTTATCGTCTAATTTATCACCATGACGGGTGGAGGCGATCGAATAGAGTCTCAATTTATGAGGTTTGCCATTAGCATCGGTACCCGGGGGGATAATACCGATACTTTGGCCTTCTAAATAGCGTAAATCGCCCCCAGAAAGGTCAAAGGTGACGTGTTGTACGATACCGATACCCCCCTCATCAACGAGAGCATAATTCTCGATACATTTGCCGATAAAGGGTTGATTCGGACGGTAGATGTTGACGGGGATATCTGTTTTTTCTTTCGCTTGGGTCATGGCCTTTTTCTGGGTCTGTTCGGTGACGGGCGATGATTGAGCGATTGGCTGTGGTGTGGAGGCACTAGAAACAGTTGCTACGGGGGCAATCCCATTTAAGGGTTTGATGCTGACGATACGACCACCTAAACGGGTAATCCGACGCATTTCTTGATTCATGCGACTGTAGGGAACCGTGAAAAACACGCTTCCACTCTGACGGATTGAATAATCCAAGCTGTCAGTATTGTCGTTTTGATTGAGACCCGCCACTTCGTAAACAAATAAACGGTTTCCCGCTAGTGTACTCGGACTGTACATTAAATATAACTCCCAACTCAAGTCACGATAATCGTTCCATAGTTTAGCCTACCATCGGTACACTACACCTAGGCCTAATTGAGAGTTATCTTAAAAAAACCACAGACATCGCTTTTATCTTTATCCTTAAGGATAGGTCAACTCTCTGGTTAAAATCTGTTACATTTGCAGCATTTTTACTTTTTATTAAGATTTCTGCTACTTTTCCCTATTTGTGCTAAAAATCCCCCTGGTTTGCCTGATCAGGACAAGAGCGGGGGACAGATATTAGCGATGATTATTTTATGAACTACTAGACCTCGGCTGCGTTTAAGGGTTTAATGCTGACGATGCGAGCGCCTAAACGGGTAATCCGACGCATTTCTTGATTCATGCGGCTATAGGGAATGGTTAAAAAGACACTGCCACTCTTACGGATAGAATAATCTAGGTTATCAGTATTGTCATTTTGACTTAAACCGACGACTTCATAGACAAAAAGGCGATTTTCTTTGGCACTAGAGAGACTTTGCATCGAAATGGCTCCTACATTGATGTTATAGTTCTCTAGTTTAGCCTAGCAGGGAGACTAGCAATCTAGTTAATGGCCGATTTACGCCTGTTTATTGTACCATAACGCTCGATCGCAATTGTCCACAGGCTGCATTGGCCGCTAAACCTCTCGAATAACGGACAGTAACGGCGACTTTTTCCTGTTCTAAAATAGTTTTAAAAGTCTTAATTCTCTTTTCATCAGGCCGTTGATAATCCACCTCTTGAATGGGATTAAGTGATCGCTGTTAATTGTTTGAAGATCAGCCTGCTGATAAGTCGCAACGCTACCTCCTTGATCTAGTGTAGTCGATTGATGTCGTACTACTTATCATCCTTGATGATGTCTCGCAGATCTGTACTGACCTGGAAGGACAATAGAAATGTCCCTTTAGGGGTTTGTATAGTAGTAAATCTCCAAAAAAGAGAAATTTGTTCATGTCGAGTTCTTAGCAAGAAACTTTTTATATTATACCTATCTTGAACGCTAGTATATTCTTGCAGAACCGTATAGTCTTTACAGACACCGTACTCCTGATTGAATACCTTTAAAACACTTTTTACCATAGAAATTTGTTGATTAATTTTATCTAAGGCATCTTTTCGATCTTTTTCACTTGAATCTGAATGTAGTGATATAAATTTGATCGCACTATCCCTCCAAAAATCGACCGCCCCATCAATATTACCCGCTTTGTAAAGCTGCAAAAAATCACGAACAGGCACAGGAAGTTGTGCCATCTCCTCATCATCAATTACGATCAAGGTGGGTGTGGTTGGTTCTTGGCCGACAAGTAGCGGTTGACTATAAGCTACCCCAGGAAAACAATTAAAAACCGCTAAAGTTCCTAAAGCTGCAATTGCTAATATTTGACTTTTCATGATCCTTACCCCTGAACTCGAAAAAATCACCAACAGTCGAGTTACTGCGGTTGACAAGTACTAAAATCTACTTCTCTGAAAAAATTCCGTGGCAGTATAACCAAAACCGCTAGTTAAAGAAGCACACTTAACAGTTACTTGCCCCCACCGTTGAGGTGTTGCCCGATAACCATCCCGATCTTGATTAAATTTTACAATTATTAACAAACAACACAGCCAACACTCCTCTGTTACTCTAATTATAACAGAGAAAACTGATGATAGAGTAGTGAACAAATCAAGTTTATTTGACCATGACGCTCGCTCGCAATTGTCCACAGGCCGCATCGGCCGCTAAACCTCTGGAATAACGGACAGTAACGGCGACTTTTTCCTGTTCTAAAATAGTTTTAAAAGCCCTGATTCTCTTTTGATCAGGCCGTTGATAATCTACCTCTTGAATAGGATTATAGGGGATGAGATTGACGTGGGATTGAAAACCTTTCACCAGTTTGGCTAATTCCCCTGCGTGTTCGGGTAAATCATTAACTCCCGCTAAAAGAATGTATTCAAATGTCACCCTTCGTCCCGTGATTTGAACGTATTCCTGACAGTCTTGGATCAGATTAGTTAGGGGATAATGGTCGGCACTGGGGATTAATTTGGAGCGAACTTGTTGATTAGAAGCATGGAGACTAACGGCAAAAGTTATTTGCAAATTATGTGCCGCTAGTTGCTTGATTTTATGGGGCAATCCCACGGTAGAAATCGTTAAACAACGCTGACCGATACCCACATCTTGATTCAGGCAATGAATCCCTGTCACCACTTCGGGGATATTTAATAAAGGTTCCCCCATCCCCATAAACACCACATGACTAACTCGCTGCTGAAAATCCTCCTGTACTGTTAACACTTGGTCAACGATTTCATAAGCTTTTAAATTACGAGTAAAACCCCCTTTTCCCGTGGCACAAAAATCACAGGCCATGGGACAACCCACTTGGGAAGAAACACAGACTGTTAATCTTTTTTCACTAGGAATTCCCACCGCTTCGATAATTAAACCATCGGCCAGTTTTAGCAGATATTTACGAGTGCGATCGGGTGCTACACTGCGATAATGTATAAGGGAACGACCAATAGGATAGTCTGCCATCTTGCTGCGCCATTCTTGGGGGAATACGGAAATATCAGCCAAAGAATGCACTCCTTTTTCGTATAGCCATTGGTGTAATTGTTTACCCCGATAAGCGGGTTGTCCCTGGTCTTTTACCCAGTCGGTCAGTTCCTCTAAAGATTTCGCTAGTAAAGTCATAATTGTTATCGTTGATCGCCTTACCATTCTAACCGATCGATCATCCCTAGAAGCAAAACCTGAACAAAATTGTATTCATTAATTGACATCTTTTACCTTTACTCCTTCTCTAGTCTTTGTTAGTCAATAGACCTCTTGCAAAAATCAAAAATCTTCCGTTAGGTGAGGAGCCAGTAGTCAGGAGTCAGGAGTCAGGAGAATTAAGAATGAGCATTAATCAATTAAATGCTCTATTTAGAGATTTTATGCAATTTTATGTCTATTTTTCTCATTTTTGCACTCTCGAAAATTAATTATGCAAAAACTCTAATTAAATACTTAAAACTATAACTTAAACTTAGCCTGACGACAAAAACCAGAGAAATCGTGAGCGAGGGTTAGCCATCCGTTTTAACGGATGGTAGTCGAGCGAACAAGGGGATTTATCCCCCTGTATCATTTATTAGTTTGATTCTCAATGTATTTTTTAATAGTTTCCGTAGAAGCGTTGCCAGCAGTTGAGCAGAAATAGCTAGGAGTCCACAGAGTGGGTAGTTTTAACAATTCTGGAAATTCTTTTCTTAAGTGATGAGATAGTCTCCCTTTGATTCTTTTAATTATTGTGGTCGGGGAATAACTAGGGTCTGATTCCAAAAATAAATGAATATGATCTGGCATTATTTCTAATGCGTTCTCGCGTTGCGACCAACCTCCAGTTATTTTCTTGGCACAGGTCAAAAATAATCGACTGCGCTCTTAACTTAATGTCCCCTTTTAATACCGCTTTTCTCCGTTTTGGACACCAGAC